>NZ_AOMB01000001.1 GCF_000336675.1 Halococcus hamelinensis 100A6
AACCGTCACCGGCATCCGCTCGGTCGCCGCCGACTGCTGGGGGACGTAGCCGATGCGCTCGCCGTCGTCGAAGGCGTGGGCGGGCTCGCCGAACAGCCGCACCGAGCCTCGGTCGGGGCGGCGGAGCCCGAGGACGAGTTCGAGGAGCGTCGTCTTTCCCGAGCCGTTCGGACCCACGAGGCCGAGAAACGTCCCGGCCTCGATATCGAGCGTCACCCCTTCGATCACGGGCCGCTCGGCGTACGCGAACGTGACGTTCTCGATGCTCGCTACGGGCTGTTCACCGTTGTCTCGGACGGGTGGATCGGCGCGAGTCATTCGGCCGCCCCGAGCTCGACGAACGAATCCCCGTTCGCCGTGATCCACTGGGACATGCGGTCGACCCCGGTCGCGTCGGTCGGGTAGATCGTGCAGCTCCGCCGCCCGTCTTCGGTGGTCTCGACGACGGCACTCAGCTCAGACCGACTGCCGGGAACCGAGGGTGGACCGGGCCGGTCGTCGCCTGGTGTCGTCCGGGCCAGCCCCATCATTGTGCGTCGAGTGCCTTCACCAGTGTCGGCAGGTTGACCTGCTCCATGATGTCGACGTAGCCCCAGCCCCTGTCGACCCACTCTTGGGTCTGCCCCGGGATCGCGGTGAGCGGGAGGACCTCCTTCGCGTCGGTCTCGGCGACGAGCTGGTTCGCCGCCTTCTGGGATTCGAGGGGGTCCGCGAGGACGTATTCGAGGTCGTGTTCGCCGACGATCTCCTGGGCGCGTTCGATGTCCCGCGGCGTCGGCTGGTCGTCCGGGGAGAGCTCGGTCAGCGTCTCCGCCTCGAAACCGTACCGCTCGGCGAGGTACTGGTAGGCGT
>NZ_AOMB01000002.1 GCF_000336675.1 Halococcus hamelinensis 100A6
GTCGCCGCGTTGCTCGTCGAGGTGTTGGTCGAGTACGCCGACGCGTACACCGATATGTCCCTCGCGATCGTGCTGACGGGTGGGTTCGCGCTCGGGAGTGTGCTCATCAGCGCGACGGGTGGTGACATCGCCGTTGGCATCGACGCGTACCTCTTCGGGACGCTGGCGACCGTCTCGACCGCGAGTGTCGGGCTACTCTTGGCGATGACCGGGCTCGTGACAGGTGTCGTTGCACTGGCATACCGCCCGTTGCTGTACGTGACCTTCGACGAGACCGCTGCTCGGGCCGCCCGGATCGACGTTCCACTGTTCAATAGGTTGCTGGTCGTTCTCACCGCGTTCGTCGTGGTGAGCGCGATACAGATCATGGGCGTCATCCTCGTCGCCGCGATGCTGGTCGTCCCGGTCGCGACGGCCACCGGAGCCCGGAGCTTCAAGCGCTCGCTCGTGTTCGGCGTCCTGGCGGCCGAAATCTCAGTCATCGCCGGTGTGACCCTTTCGTACGTCTACGGGCTCGCCGCCGGTGGGTCGGTCGTGCTCGCCGCGATTGCGGTCTACGCTCTCGCGCTGATCGGCCGACGCGTTCGATCGAGTTCCAAACGAGGTATCTTTGCGAGGCGTGACGAGCTGTGGGCGAAGCTCTCTACGAATCCGGTGGCCAGCCCCGAACCCGACGGAGGTCGGGAAGATGAGTGAGTCAGAGGCGCTGAGGTCTCACACGGACCTCGTGCCCGCGTCAGCCACCTCTCCCAGGCACGTCCCCACCGCTGATGATGGGTCGAAAGCCACGCTTTCGGCATGGACGCCGCTACACTGCCGTTCGGTCGAAGCGAGCAATAGAAAATCGACGACTCACGAGTCAATCGATGTATGAGTACGTGATCATCGGCGGCGGCATCCACGGAACGTACGTGGCGAACTGTCTCCTCAACGAGACCGGATACAGCCACGCGGACATCAGGATAGTCGATCCCCGAGAGGAACTACTCGGCTCGTTCACGAGCAAGGCTCGCCAGTGCGGAATGCGGTCCCTCCGGTCCCCGTTCGTCCACCACATCGATACGGAGCCGTTTTCGCTCAGGTCGTTCGCCGAGGGGGCCGAGCGGGACGGTGAACTCGTCCCGACGGAGAGCCATCCGAACCGACCGACACTCGACGTCTTTCTCGACCACGCTGGGGATACCATTGAGCGCAGATGCATCGAGCGCTGTCACGTCCGGGCACGCGCGACCGACGTCACCGAACAGCAAGAAGGTATTCTGGTGCGAACGGATGATGGTGATCTCACGACCCGGAACGTGGTACTCGCCATCGGCCTCAGTGGTGGGCGGACCTACCCACACTGGACGGAGTCGCTTCCGGACGAGGTTCCGGTCGTCCACATCTGGGACGACGAGTTCGATCCGGCTGTAACGACGTTCGACGGGAAGACGTTCGTCGTTGGGGGCGGGATCACCGCTGCGCAAGTCTGTTGTCGACTGTCCGGGACCGCTGATGTCACACTCTTGTCTCGTCACTCGCTGGAGAGCGCGCTTACTGAGGCGGACCCGCGCTGGATGAACTGGAACCACATCGAAAAGGAGATACACTCGCTTCCACCGGGGTCACAGGCCCGCTACGACCGGATTCGGGACGCTCGCAACGATGCGACGATTCCACCGTACCTCAAAGAACGGCTGGCCACAGCCCGTGACCGAGGCGATCTAAACGTTCGTATCGGCGAAATAGCGTGTGCCCACGCGTCCGATGACGGCCTCCTCTTTCGGTTCGGCGATGGCACAGCAACGACCGTGGGACAGGTCATACTCGCCACCGGGTTCGATCCGGTGCCGGAGCATCCGCTGGTGAGTACTATCGCCCGGTCACTCTCGCTCGAACGCGGCACGAACGGGTTCCCCGTGCTCGACGACCGAACGCTCGCGTGGCGACGGACCGACGGCACGAATTCGAGCGTGTACGTCTCGGGTGCGCTCGCCGAGCCGACCGTCGGCCCGTTCGCCCGGAACATCATCGGCGCACGTCGAGCCGCCGAACGACTTCTCGCGTGATATTCCGTGTAGCCAAGCCACAGAAACGTGGGCAGCGACGGTCCGAACCGGTCAGAACCGGGAGACTTCTTCGACCGTTTTACGGAGGCTCGGCGGAACGGTGACATCGTCGATCAGCCGTTCGAGCTCGGTGAAGGACCGGCACTGCCCGAGGTTTTTCACCGCCCGACGCCGATAGGTTCCGTTGAGACCATCCGTTACCACGATGGTGTGGAGTTGGCTGGTCGCGTCCGCGTCGGCGAGTTCGTCGATCGCGGCTATTCGGGTCTCGTGTGGCGTGTTCCTATTGACTACCGTTCGAAAGAGCGAGCGTGGCGACGACATGGTCAATCGGCGAGGCCGACCTCCTCGGCACCGTTGTCAGCCGATTGGTCCTCCTGTTCGGTGGCCTCTGCGGCGTCCTCGTTGACTTCGAACGTGGGGAAGCGGTCCTCGAAGGCGTCCCAGTCCGCGTTCATCTCCTCGTCGGTCAAGGTGGCCGCGTCGAGGTCCCCGCGAAGCGTATCGTGGTCCATGTCGGTACCGATGAGAACGAGTCGGGTGCCTCTGTCACCCCACTGCTCGTCCCAGGCTTCCGCCAATTGTGGATCCGCCTCGAAGTAGACTTCGCGTTCTTCCTTCGGAAGCGCCGCGATCCACTCGCCGGCGGGGGCGATCCGGATGGATTGACCGGCGACGTCCACCCCCAACGCTATCTCCTCACGCCCCGCTAGCCAGAAGTGGCCCTTCGACCGGACGACACTCGTTGGAAATTCGTCCAACAGCTCCGCGAACCGCGTCGGATGGAACGGCCGTCGGGAGTCGAAGACGAACGAGGTGACACCGTGTTCCTCCTCGGCGGACGCGTGGGGTTCCTTGAGTTCCCGTATCCAGCCGGCGGACTGGCTCGCTTCCTTGAAGTCGAACCGGCCGGTATCCAAGATCTCGTCCGGATCGACCGCACCGTGCTCCGTTCGGATGACCTTCGCGCGCGGCTGGAGCACCTCGATCATCCCTTCGATCTCGTTGAGCGTCTCCTCGTCCACGAGGTCGCACTTGTTCAAGAGGAGGACGTCACAGAACTCGATCTGTTCGACGAGGAGGCTCCCGAGCTCCTTTTCGGTGTCACCATCCATCAGCGACTCCGTCGAGTCGAACGTCGTCCAGAACTGGTGGGCGTCGACGACGGTGACGGTCGTGTCGAGCTCGTAGTAGTCCATCACCTCGATACCGGTCTCCTCGTAGAACTCCGTGGGGTCGAGGTCCGACTGGTCGAACCCCATCGTGAGCGTCTGTGCGACCGGCAGCGGCTCGGCGACGCCCGTCGATTCGATGACCAGGTAGTCGAACTCGCGTGCCTGGGCGAGTTTCGCGAGCGCGTCGAGGAGGTCGCCGCGGAGCTCACAACAGATACAGCCGTTCGAGAGCTCGATCAGGTCCTCGTCCTCTTCCGAAATGTCCGAGTGTTCGGCGACCCGCTCGGCGTCGACGTTCACCTCGCCCATGTCGTTGACGAGCACCGCGACATCGAGATCGGTTCGCGTGTTTAGGAGGTTGTTCAGCACGGTCGTTTTTCCCGCGCCGAGGTTGCCGCTCAGCACGGTGACGGGAATCGTCTCTCTGCTCATTGCTTATTAAGATTGAGGCGTGAATTATTTATATTTGGCTATCTAGTCCACTATATTGTTAACAGTGAGACCAGACGAAGTCCGCAAGTACGAGTCGCTCGACGTGGTGGTCGTCGGCGCAGGCGCTGCTGGTGTCGGTATCGGGGCCGTCCTCGCCGATCTCGATCTCGATTCCTACGCGATCCTCGAACGGGACGAGGTCGGCGCGTCGTTCGAACGGTGGCCCGAGGAGATGCGGTTCATCACACCCTCCTTCCCCGGCAACAACTTCGGCTGCCGGGACCTGAACGCCGTCACCATCGACACGTCACCTGCGTTCGCTCTCGACCGCGAGCACCCGAGCGGTGAGGAGTACGCCGAATATCTTCGGGCGGTCGCCGAGTTTCACGATCTGCCCGTTCGGACCGGCGTAGCGGTGGAATCGATACAGCGATCCGGTACCGACGTCGAAACACCGGGAGAACATACTGATGGGTTCGTGCTCCACACGTCCACCGGCGTCATCCGGAGTCAGTTCGTCGTCTGGGCGGCCGGTCAGTTCGGAGCGCCGAACGACGACCCGTTCCCCGGCGCGAGCCACTGTGTTCATAATTCGCGGGTCGACTCCTGGCGCACGTTCGCCAGCGAATGCACGGACGATCCGGTCGTCGTTGTCGGTGGCTACGAGAGCGGCATCGATGCGGCGCTCGCACTCGCGGACCTGGGCACCGAAGTCCTGGTCGTCGACGAGACGGGGCCGTGGCAGTTCCGAGGCCCCGACCCGAGCGAAGTCCTCTCCCCGTATACGAGCCAGCGATTACAGACGGCCTCTGAGAACGATGCGCCGATCGCCCTCGAAGACGGGATCCGCGTCGAACGTGTCGACGTTGAGGAGGGAACGTTCGTCGTGCGCGGCACCGACGGAGCGGCATACGCGACCCGTAATTCCCCGGTACTCGCGACGGGATTCGAGGGGACGTTCGGACCTGCGGACAAGTTCTTCGAGAAAGAAGATCACCGTCCCCGGCTTACGGACCGAGACGAGTCAACTATCGCCTCCGGCCTGTTTCTCGTCGGCCCACAAGTCGCGCACAACGGACAGGACTTTTGCTTTATCTACAAGTTCAGGCAGCGCTTCGCCGTCGTCGCCGATGAAATAGCCGCCAGACTCGAGATCGACCGCGCTCCCCTCGAGGAGTACCGGGACGAGGGGATGTTCCTACAGGACCTGTCCTGCTGCGAACCGGACATCTGTGACTGCTAACCGTGACACGAGATACCCCAATCGACGATGGAGCCGAGCGACCGAACGACGGGGACGACGACCGACACGTATGCTGGATGACCGGCCGTGAACAGGGTCTCGTCGGCAAGTACGACATCTGGCTCTGTCGACAGTCGTTCCGCGAACTCGCACCAAAGATGGGGTTCGAAAAGTATGAGTGATGGATCGACGCGGTCGGGCGATGGCCCGTCGGCGGCGAGCGGTGAGAAAGAAACCGTCGTTGTCGTCGGAAAAGAGAGCGTCGGGAAATCGGAGCTCGTTGCCGGTCTCTCCGGCACGACGCCGACGACCGGAAGCTTCAGGGGAACGACCGTCGACGTCGAACAATACGAATCGGACGAATTCGTCTTCGTCGATACTCCCGGTATCCTGCTCAGGACGGACACTGAGACCACCCGAACGGCGATCAGGACCGTCGAGGACACCGAGACCGTGTTGCTCGTCGTTCGCGCGACGGACATCGACGACGATCTCGAGGACCTGCTGCCACTGGTACAGGGAAAGGTCGGTGCGGTCGCGGTGACGTTCTGGGACAAAGTCGAGAACCGGACCGAGGCACGCGAAAAACTCGACGCGCTCGCCGACGACCTCGGAGTCCCGGTCACCCCGGTGGACGCGCGGGACGTTACCCGCGTCGCGACCGACGGCGGTACTGGGGCGGTCGACGGAACCGACCGGGATCGACTCGTCGGTGCGCTTCGGAGCCCCGACGAGTTTCCAGGACGAGTTCACCGGCAGACGGGGATCCACCTCGATCCGCCGAGAACGGTCATCGAGCATCCTCTCGCCGGTCCACTCGTCAGTATCGCTTTGCTCCTGTTGCCCGCCGCGGCCGCGGTCCACTTCGCGAACGCCGTGGCCGCCGAGCTCTCCCCATGGGTCGAGACGGTGCTGGAGCCAGCAGTCCAGTGGGCGAGCGGGCTTCCGGGACCGCTCGCGGCGGTGCTGGGTGGGGACTACGGGCTGCTCTCGATGGGCCCGTTTCTGTTCGTTTGGGCCGGTCCGACGATCCTCATCTTCGCGGTCTTCATGGCCGTCTACAAGCAGAGCGGGCTCATCACGCGGATCACCGCGTCGCTCCACCCGTATCTCCGCAGGGTGGGTCTCACCGGTCGCGACCTCGTCCGCGTGGTCATGGGCTTTGGCTGTAACGTCCCGGCGGTTACGAGTACGCGTGGGTGTTCGGACTGTACGCGCGGGACGGCCGTCTCGGCGATCGGCTTCGGCTCTGCCTGCTCGTATCAGTTCCCGGCGACGCTCGCCGTGTTCGCGGCGGTCGACATGCCGTGGCTCGTCGTCCCCTATCTCGCGGTCCTCACGACCACGACGCTGATCTACGCCCGATTGATCGCGCCCGAGCGGGCACGAACGGCGTCGCTCGCCACTGCGAACCGCGCGTTCCTCCAGCGGCCGACGTGGCGGTCCGTCTGGCGCGAGACCAGAACCGTGATCCGGAGTTTCTTCCTGAAGGCACTCCCCGTTTTCGCCGGTATCGTCCTCGTCGCGTCGCTGCTCGACTACTTTGGCGTCCTCGACGCGATGGGGCAGGTCCTCTCGCCGGTGATGGGGCTGTTCAACCTCTCCGGCTCGACGGCACTGGTCGTCGTCATGGGCTCGATCCGCAAGGACGGCCTCCTGTTGTTGCAGTCGGAGGGCCTCAGCGGAACCCTGTCCGCGATGACTCCCGTCCAGGTGCTGACGGCGGTCTATCTCGCGGGCGTGTTGCTCCCCTGTCTGGTGACGGCGATCACGGTTGCGAAGGAACTCTCCCCGCGATATGCCGGGCGGATGATGCTCCGCCAGGCAGCCGCCGCCGCGGGATTTTCGCTCCTCATCGCGTGGGGCGGCACGCTCCTCTTCTGACCGATGGCGGGCGAAACCATGACGCTCGCGTTCGAGCTCGCTGCGCTCCGGCAGGCTCGCGACCCGCAGGCGGTGGTCGTCGATGCACGGCGATGGGCGCGGAACGTGGGGCTTCTCTCTGCGGACCCCGCGGCTGCTGACGCCTTCTGCGCCGAACACCTCGTCCGTCGTGACTTCCGGGCGAGACCGACCGCTTGGGACCTCCAGGATCTCAGTACACAGTTCGAAACCGAGCGATACGTTCTGATCGGAACGACGCCCGATCGGCCGGCGTACCTTCTCCGGCAGCGATGGGAATACCTGCGTCTCGCGGACGCCGCCAGTGCTGCTGGCTGGAATCTCGGAAATTCGGAGACGAGGTCGGGGAGATGGTTGACAGCCTGGTTGAATCAGGTGCTCAGAATACGGGACTGAGAGGGTCCGCTACGATGACTTCGGTTCTTCGCCATTTGAGAAGGTTCCGACGTACCATTCGAAAGGACGGACGGAATCGGAGATGAGCCATCTATCCTTGGAATCCGGTCAGGATCCAGTCGTCTGGGTTCGGAGCACTCGGATCGATATCGGGCGCGCTCACTAACACGAAGGCGCTCACAGCGTCTCCGTTTTGGATTTGCCGTGTGGCTCCCGATGGTATTCGAAGTGCATCACCGCTCTCCATTGGAACGTCTTCGTCGTCGATCCGAACGGTGGCCTGGCCAGTGATGAGAACGTACACCTCCTCGTGGCCGTCATCAGCGTGGTCGTGAACTTC
Organism: Halococcus hamelinensis 100A6; assembly: GCF_000336675.1. NCBI lineage: Archaea > Methanobacteriati > Methanobacteriota > Halobacteria > Halobacteriales > Halococcaceae > Halococcus > Halococcus hamelinensis. The sequence continues at coordinate 7,537 of NZ_AOMB01000002.1, forward strand.
GTTCGACCAGTTCGGCGCACACTGCGTGACTGTTACCCCCACTCGTCGGCAGCCGAGCGGTTCTCGAAGGAGGTGCATCGCGTCCGCTGCTTGCTCGGTCTCCGTGTAGTTGATCTTCGTGTATCCACTCATGTTGCTACACCGAGATGGCTTTCGAGTCCTCTCTGGGATAGCTCTCTGCTGCTATTGGCCTGATGACGAACGGTACCCCGCTGGTTCATCCTCTCACCCACATCGCATGATGTTCCTCCCGGAGATGATCTTGGTAGGCCTTGATCGCCTTTGCATACGATCCCGTTGTCACCCACCAATCACAGTGTGGACAGTTGCTCGTAATCGCTTCATGTCTAGCAACCATACTCTAATTAGCAATTAAGAACCCAAATATAATAAGAATTCTTATTTTGAATCTCTATTTTGATAGCTCATTCGACCTCGGCACATCACTTCGTCGACAGGCGAGTAGCAGCACAGGAATCGTTGTTTCCCAACTAAGACCCTCTTCGTGATCCTCAGTTACATCATTGCGGCCGTCGTAAATCGTCTATGCGCGAATTCGTATTTACCCTCGATTACGGGCCCGGAGACAACCCGGTCGCAGACGTTCTCGCCGCTGCTCCCGAGACACGGTTTCGGTCGCTCTCGTGCCACGTTACGCCCACGACGCTCTGGCGCGTCGACCACATCACTGGTTCTGAGAGCGCTCTCGATGATGTCGCCGATGCAGTCTCGAACGCACCGTACTACGCGGACTGTCTCGTCCGACGCGACTGTGAGGGCGAATGGGAGACCTCCGTCCTCGACCGCTCCGCCGACACCCTCGTTCTCTACTCGTACTGGGAACGAACCCCGACGTGTACGTCGATCCCTCATCTCGCGCTCGAACATCTCGGGCAGGGGCTCGTCTTCGAAACCACCTGGCAGGAGCGCGCCTACCAGTGGCGGCTGATCCTCCCTAATGACCGACCGATCTCCCCATTCTACCGGGCTCTCGAAGCCGAGATCGATGCGACGGCCGGGGTCGAGATCGTCCGGGTCCGCGAGGCGGGACCCAACCACTTTGACGAGGAGCACGACGGAGCCGACCGGCGGCTCTCGCCCGAACAGGAGACGGCGCTTCGGGCGGCCGTCGAGCGGGGCTACTACGAGACCCCGCGGGCGATAGAAACGTACGAACTCGCCGACGAACTCGGTATTCCCGGCTCGACGCTCTCCTATCGACTCCGGCGTGCGGAAGCGACGCTCGCAGCCGACTATATCGAGGGGCTCCCCGCGACGCAGCCGTCTCGCTCAAACCGGTAGCCACGCTTGCCGCCGGCGGTTGGTGTGTACCAACCGACCGTCGAAGGCGTTGGAGGTCCTCGATCGAAGTATGTCAACCGATGCGGGATCGCGACCATCCCCGGGTCGTGACGAAACCATCTCGTTCGCGGTCCCGGATATGGACTGTCCCTCCTGCGCCGGAAAGGTCGAAAACGCGCTCGGGCGACAGGACGGGGTCGTCGAGTACGCGACTCAACCGACGACCGGAACGGTTTCGGTGACGTACGATCCGGATTCCTGTTCGGAGACGGCGCTCGTCGAGACCATCGAAGGCAGCGGATACGAGGTCGAAGGGGAGCGAACCGGATCGTCACCGGCCGACGACGGCCGTCCACGGAACGGACCAGGTTCGGTGTGGCGGAGCCGACGAGCGCTCGAAGTCTACACGGGTGCGACGTTCCTCGCTGTCGGTGTCGTCCTGAAGTATCTCCTCCCCTCGTTCGATATCGTGCTTCTCGGCGGTCTCGGGCCGGGATTCACCGGGAGCGACCTGAGCTTCGTGCTCGGGATCGTCGCCGGTGGCGGCACGGTTCTGAAGAACGGCTACTACTCGGCTCGCAACCGGAGCCTCGACATCGACTTCCTGATGACCGCGGGGATCCTCGGCGCGGTCCTCGCGAGCGTCTGCTTCGGTGCGGAGCTGTACTTCGAGGGCGGAACGCTCGCGGTGCTGTTCTCGGTCGCCCAGCTGATGGAGCGCTACTCGATCGGGCGAGCGCGGAACTCGCTCGACGAGCTCATGGAGCTCGCACCGGAGACCGCGACCGTCCGGCGTGACGGCGACGAGCGGTCGATACATGTCGACGATGTCCAGGTAGGCGAGACGGTAGTCGTTCGACCCGGCGAGAAGGTGCCCGTCGACGGCGACGTCGTCGTCGGCGAGAGCACGGTGAACCAGGCTCCGGTCACGGGCGAGAGCGCTCCCGTCGCCAAACGAACGGACGACGAGGTATTCGCTGGGACGATCAATCAGGACGGCTACCTCGAAGTTCGCGCCACCTCGACCGCTGGCGAGAACACTATCGCGCGGATCATCGAGATGGTCGAGGACGCCCAGCGCGAGGAGACCGATCACGAACAGTTCGTGAATCGGTTCGCGGACAGATACACGCCGGTAATCGTCGGGCTGGCGGTCGCGCTGCTGTTCGTCCAGCCGCTCGTGTTGGGCGCAACGTGGCGAACCGGGTTCGTCCAGGGGCTCACGCTGCTGGTGCTCGCGTGCCCGTGTGCGATGGTCATCAGCACCCCCGTGAGCGTCATCTCGGCCATCACGAGCGCGGCACGCAACGGCGTTCTGATCAAGAGCGGCCCGGACCTCGAAGCGATGGCGGCCGTCGATACGCTCGCCCTCGATAAGACTGGGACCCTCACCAAGGGCGAACTCACCGTCACAGACGTCGTCCCGGTTGGCGACGCGACACGGCAGGACGTGCTCCAGGACGCGCGATCGCTCGAACGTCGAAGCGAACATCCGATCGCCGCCGCGATCGACCAGGCTGCGGGCGACGAGGGTGTCGAGGACCGACCCGTCGACGGATTCGAGAGTCTGACCGGGAAAGGGGTCGCGGCCCGTCTCGAAGGAGAGCGCTACTACGTCGGCAGCCCCGACCTCTTCGAGGACTTGGGCTTCGACCTCGCGCACTATCACGGCACCATTGCAACGGATGGTGGGGTCGCTGCCGCTCTGCAGCCGTGCGAACACGGTCGGTATCTCGACCTCGCGGGACGAGTGGTTTCGGAGCTCCAGGCGGCAGGGAAGACGGTGGTACTGGTCGGAACGGACGAGCGTCTCGTCGGTGTCGTCGGGGTCGCCGACGAGGTCCGGCCGGACGTCGATCGCGCGCTCGACGTGGCCCGTGACCAGGGGATCGACCGGGTCGTGATGCTCACCGGCGACAACGAGGGAACGGCTCGAACAGTGGCCGAACGGGTCGGGGTCGACGAGTACCGGGCCGACCTGCTCCCCGAGGAGAAAGTGAGTGCTGTGGAGGAACTCGTCGAGGGATCCGACGGCGTCGCGATGGTCGGCGACGGCATCAACGACGCCCCGGCGCTCGCGACCGCCACGGTCGGAATCGCGATGGGGGCGGCCGGGACGGACACCGCCCTCGAAACGGCGGACATCGCACTGTTGAGCGACGACCTCACGAAGATTCCGTACTTGGTGGCGCTCTCACGGAAGGGAACGTCGGTGATCGAGCAGAACGTATGGGGAAGCCTCGCGGTCAAAGCGTTGCTGGCGGTGGGCGTACCGTTTGGGGCCGTAAGTGTGATCGCCGCGGTCGTGATCGGCGATATGGGGATGAGTATCGGCGTGACCGCGAACGCGATGCGGCTCTCGCGGCTGCGACCCGATCGGTTCGACTGAACGCCTGGGGCCACCGCTACCCGATGAGCGAACGGATGTGCTCGGCGCGGTCCGCGAAGGCATCGTCGGTCCGCGAGCGCGGCCGGTCGAGGTCGATGTCGACGACCTCCTTGACGGAGCCGGGGTTGGAGCCCATGACGAGCACCCGGTCGGCGAGGTGGACCGCCTCATCGACCTCGTGGGTCGTGAACAGGACCGTCTTTTCGGTCCGCTCCCAGATGTCGATGAACCGCGTGTGGAGTTCTTCGCGGGTCTGGGCGTCGACGCTCCCAAACGGTTCGTCCATCATGAGGACCGCCGGATCGACTGCGAGTGCGCGGGCGAGCCCGACGCGCTGTTTCATCCCACCCGAGAGCTCCTTGGGGTAGGCATCGCCGGTTCCGTCGAGGCCGACGAGGTCGAGCATCTCGGTCACGCGTGCCGCACGCGCGTTTCGGTCGCCGTCGTCCTGCTGTTCGAGGCCGAAGCCCACGTTCTCGCCGACGGTTCGCCACGGGAATAGCCGGTAGTCCTGGAACACCATCCCTCGATCGGTTCCCGGTCCCGCCACGCGCTCGCCGTCGACGCAGACCTCGCCCTCCGTGGGTTCCTCGAAGCCCGCGATGAGCCGAAAGAGGGTGGTCTTCCCACAGCCCGAGGGACCGACGATACAGAGGAACTCCCCGTCCCTCGCCGCGAAGCTCACGTCGTCGAGCGCGGTCACCGCTGTCTCTTATACACATCT
>NZ_AOMB01000003.1 GCF_000336675.1 Halococcus hamelinensis 100A6
CTCAGAGATGTGTATAAGAGACAGAGATAGACCAGCCCGATCAGGAGCATATACGCGGCAGCGGTCGCCATCGCGAGGTTGTTCGAGGCATTGATGATCTCATACCCCGCACCTGGCGCGCCGAACAATTCGGCGGCGACCACGATCATCCAGCATCGTCCGACGCTCGTCCGAAATCCGGTGAGTATCTGGGGCGCAGCACTCGGCAGCACGATTCCCCGGATCATCCCCAGATTACTGTTCACACCGAGACTCGCCGCGACTTCCCGGAGCGCCGTCGGCGCGCTCTCGACCCCGCTGTAGGCCGCATAGAAGTTGATCCAGAACGCCCCGATGGCGACGATGAACGCGGCCCCCGTGTGGCCGATACCGAACCAAATGATCGCGAACGCGATCCACGCCAGCGGCGGGATCGGGCGCAAAACACGCACGACGGGGCGCAGCACGTCGTCGAGCCGGCTGCTCCATCCGAGCGCGAGCCCGAATCCGATCCCGAGCACCGCCCCGACCGCGAGGCCGGGGACGTAATGCAGCAGGCTCTGGAGGAGTTTGACGAGCATCCGCGAGAACTCCACATCGGTGCCGACGACCGGGAGCGTGAACGACATCGTGGTGGTGAGCTGATCCACGAACGCACCGAGAACCGCGGGTGGGCTCGGGAGCAGATACGACGTGTCGAGGCTTAACGAACCCGCCCACCACACGGCGACGAACCCGACGAGACCGGCTATCCCACGGCCCACACGGCGGGGATCCCAGCCGGCGGCGTGGTCACGCTCGGTGGTTACCTGCTCGGTTTCGTTGTCGAGACCGATACTCATCGTGTGGTTGTCGACCCCTCCGCCACCGATTCGTAGATGCTCGTATCGAACAGCCGTGACGGCGAGACGACCGAATCGGTGTTTCCGACCTCGGAGACGAATTCGGCCATCGTCGCCGCTTGGTCGGTCACCTCGTTCGGATCCGAGAGGAAGTCCGAAGCCTGCGAATCGATAGCACGACGAGCGAGGTCGCTACTCACGCCCGACCCGATGACCGCCGCCGCGTCGTCGGCCGCCGCCTGCGGCTGGTTCCGAGCGAACTCCGTGGCTCTGATATGCTGGGTTACGAGTGACCGAGCGGTCCCGCTGGAAACGCGGTCGCTGACGAACATCACGGTGACCGGATGACCGGGGAAGATGTCGCCCGACCACGCCGCCTCCTCGAACCCGGATTCGTTCGCGATCACCGTTGCGAACGGTTCCTGTATCATCGTCGCGTCGATGTCCCCGGACTGGATCGCTTGGGGGGCTCTCGCCGGTGGGATCTGTACCTTCTCGACGACCGACCCGAGGTCGCCGAGACCGAGGTCCTCCTGTATCCAGTAGCGAGTGATAACGTCGGGAACGCTCCCATCGGGTGGCACGCCGAAGCGTACCTGCCGACCGTTTTGCTCCCGAAAGGCGGCGAACGCGTCCGCACCGTCGTTCGCGTACGACGAAGCGAACGCTTCGGTCGCCATCACTCGAAACCCGTTCCGACTGTTCGGAACGAGGACGTTCGCGTTCACCCCTCGGTCGGTGAGGACCATCGTGGGCGAGATACCGAACATCGCGACGTCGACGTCGCCGCTCGCGAAGGCCTTCACGACGCTCGGGCCGTCGGAGAACTGCCTGACGTTTACGTCGTTCGGGAGTTCGTCGTAGTAGCCCTCCTCTTGCATGACGAAGTGTTGCATGTTCGGATAGATGGGGACGAACGCGATCGTGAGCGCACCCGCGCTGCTCGCTCCGTTGCCAGCCGTCCCATTGCTGCTTCTGCTGTTGTTACTGTCACCAGTTCCGCTATCGTTACTTCCGCTCTGTCCGCCACCGATGCAGCCAGCCAGTCCCAGCCCTGCGAGAAGGCCAGTGCTACCGGTAGTGAGGAGCTGTCGACGGGTTGGGCTACTGCGCATTCGATAGCAATTCTGTACCAAGTGTTAATAAGAATTGTGACTTGACAACCTATAGTTGATAAAATGGCCGATGACGAGGTGATTCGTCGAGAAGTACACTAGGCTAAGGGAGTCAGAGTTCATCCACGGGTGTCAGAGAGTGGTTGACCGCGATCGGGGCCTTCATCGAACGTACGGCTTCAATAAAGGTCGAAAGATCTTCGAGTTCACCCTCGAGGACGAATAGCTCTATACACTGCCGATTTCTGGTGTGATTGTGTACGTTCGCTACAACGAGGTCATCGTGTTCATGACGAAGGTCTATTAGTCGCTCTTCGACGTTCGTTCCCTCGTAGCTGAAGGTAACAGTGACGATTCCAACGAGCGCACGATCTTCGAGAGAGACCTCTTCTATCTGTTCGATGAAAGAGCGGATGGCCTCTCGAATCATGATGCTCCGTCCAGGGTAGCCATGTTCAGCCGCGAACCCGTCGAGTCGATCGATGAGCTCGTCGGACATCGAGAAGCTAACAGTGACCATGTAATAACTGAGTTTGCTTCGATATTAGTAGTTATTGTTTGTTCTGCCGATTTTGATAACCCTGTATTGATGGTTTGAACATCTTGCAACGAATCGACACTTGCATTTCTCGGTAATTTATCTTGTTTAACAGAAGCAAGAATAGTGGACCAAAGCCAGTATTTCTCGTGGGCGGACGCGTGATTTCACGATAGCCAATCTCGTTGCTCTGAGAGCGCGTAACGTTCCCATTATGTGTCTCTCCTTCCCTCTGCCGTTACTCTAAAAGATGGACTTGTAAGCAGATAGGTGGTTTGTAGGAATCCACCCTCCGAACCTCTGCTGCTTCCCAGCGGCCGAACTTCTATATCACAGCATGTGGTTTATGAGTGTCACTTCAGACGCTATAGAGCCCTAGGATGCAGAGATCGGCGGAATTAGGCTCATGTCGTGTTACTCGTGCTTAATCGAATAAGGACCAGTAAACTTACCCACCACCCCGCCCTCTGCCACAGCCAACACGATGCAGCAACTCAGAACCCGGGTTACGCAGCCTGAGAACCATACTGGGGCCAGTGAACGGAGAGGTGCATAGCATGGTTCGCATTGATGCGGTCACCGAGGACTTCCTGACTGACAAAGGGAAAGGACAGGGTGGGAAGAGCGGGAACTATCGGAGCGACGCTAACAGGGAGCTCGATCGCTTCGTCGAGTTCCTCGCTCAACACGAGGATGCCGTGACCACGTTTGAAGAATTAGAGTCAGGCCATCTCCGTGAGTACGCTCGACATCTCACCCGTCAGGGCTGGGCAACAGGCACAGTCCGGACCTACTATGCCTACGTCTCCGCCTTCTGTGGCTGGGCCGTTCGTGAAGGTCATCTCGCTGAGAACGTCGCTCAGCGGCGCAACGCTACCGAACCTATCCCTGACGACGGCGGGCACAAGAGCGGTGACCAGCAAGCCTGGTCCGCTGACGATCGCCAACAGCTCACCTCTTACGTCGACGAGCAAGCACACGAAGCTATCGACAACGTCAGTGAGGACCGAGAGGCCGCGATCAAGGCGTGTCGCGACCGGGCTCTCGTCTACCTCCTCTCGTACTCTGGGGTTCGGGGCGCGGAAATCCTCCGTGACAAGAGTGATGAGCGTCGTCAGGGACTTCGATGGGAGGACGTCAATCTCGCGGATCGCTACGTAACCCTATTCGCGAAGAAGCAACGGCTTGACGACCGGGGCCTCCCCGGACCGGTGATCTATCCGTTCGAGGCCTATCAGCGCGTTCTCGACGCTCCTAGTCCGAATTGGCCAGTCTTCCCCTCTTTCCACCGACCGACGCTCTCACAGCTGATTACGGAGACACTCACCGGCCGTGGCTATAGTGAGACGGAAATCGAGGAGACCAAAGAGGATCAGTCCCTCATCGAAACCTGTGTCGAGGTCGATGTCGCGCCACCATCGATTACGACCGACGCTGGACGGCATGTTCTCAAACGACTCTGTGAGCAGGCAGGTATCGAGCTCGACGATGACGACGAATATCTGATGCCACACGGTGCCCGCCGTGGGGCTGGTGAAGTTCTCGTCCGCACTTCAGGCCACGCGGCTGCAGCCCGAGCACTCGATAACTCTGAGGAAGTCGTTCGCGAACACTACTCACACATCGAAGCTGGAGATCTTGCCGACCAGATGACCGACGCCTTCGAAGAAGCCGATCAAATTTCGGACTCAGTGCAGAACGAGTGAATCTCCACCTGCTCGTAGTCCGGGTCTTTGAAGTAGTTCTGATGCTCGTGCATCTGCGTTATCACAACGAGCGCGTCGTCGGTGACCGCGAAGGCGATGATGATTGTCTCGACTTGATGGCCCGTTCCTTTCTTCGTCCTGAGGAGGTACTCGTTTGTCCCCTTTCGGTGGAGTAAGTGCAGTCCATGAGTGCTCATGTCGCCGACGATCTCCCTGAGACGCCACGGCTGGTACATCCGATAGCCTTTATATCGGGCTGTATCGGTCACTACCACCTTACGATCCGCCTGATTCGGTTCGAGTGTCATCGAATCCTACAGAAGCTTGGTAGGCCAGTCGATATTAGCCATCGCACACCACCTCACGAAGCTCGGCAAGTAGATCGGGGTGGTGCTCTTCGAGCAGCGCTACGTCCTTCGTGAGTTCTTCGTTCACGCGTCGCCGCGCCCGTGAGACGGCCTCGTACTTCCGCTTATCAGACTGCTCGCCAGCTATTTGCTCGCGTTCTGTCTCAGTTAAGAGCGCACGGGTTCGGGCCATACTGTACCGAGTATCTACAGCCATTGTAGGATTTGCTAAGACTGCCAGCGCCTAATGAATTGGTGTATTGCACAATGTTGTCGCAATTGCCAACCTGTAAGTGGTTGTAGCATATACTAACCACTACAGCCCGAGACCGTCTGAGAAACGACGGCCCCGCGCGCCAACGCGGGACCACGGGTTGCCTATCAACCCCATGCAACACCACGACCTCGTGGCTCTTGAAGACCGCGAACTGACGGACGCATCGTCTGTGACTTTATCAAGGGAGAGCGTCGCCTTGAAGGCAATATCGAGGCGGCTCGTGGCTGAACACCTGCGCACCTGCTCTCCGAAGGGTACATCACCCCGCGCCCGGAGTGACAACTAATGACTGCGGTCGACGTGCTTAGAGAGCACATTCCGGACTCCTGTCGCGACCTCCTCGAGCTCACGGACAACGAACTCAAATCGGAGATCCCCGCGCTCGCTCGTGACCAAGGACGAATGGGCGAGGTCGAGCAGGCCGTCCGATCGCTCCCCTCCCATCACGACCTCTATCAGGGAGACTCGCGCGACCTCTCGATGATCGACGACGAAAGCGTCCAGCTCATCGCGACCAGTCCACCGTACTTCAACCTCAAGGACTACGAAAACGGCGTCGCCGATGGCCAACTCGGCGATATCAATGACTACGAGCGTTTCAATCAGATGCTCGACGGCATCTGGGAACAGTGCTATGAGAAGCTCGTTCCTGGTGGTCGGTTGTGCGTCGTCGTCGGTGACGTCCTCCGCTCTCGGAGCGAGCACGGTCGTCACCGGGTCATCCCACTCCACGCCTCGATACAGGAGCACTGCACTGCCATCGGCTACGATAACCTCGCGCCGGTCATTTGGTATAAGATCGGCAACGCCTCGCTCGAGTCGGGCGGGAACGCCCGCTTCCTCGGGAAGCCCTACGAGCCCGGTGCCGTCATCAAGAACGATATCGAGTACATTCTCCTCTTTCGCAAACCCGGCGGCTATCGCTCGCCGTCGATCGAGGAGCGCATCCTGAGCACGATCGAGGCCGACGAGCATCAGAAGATGTTCCGCCAGCTCTGGGATGACATCACGGGCAAACGTCAGGGAGAGCACCCCGCGCCGTATCCTGCGGCGCTCGCTGAGCGTCTCATTCGAATGTTCTCTTTCGCCGGCGATACCGTGCTCGACCCGTTCGCCGGGACCGGCTCGACGGCTGTGGCGGCCTCGCGAGTCGGTCGGAATTCGGTCAGCGTCGAAATCGAACCGAAGTACATCGAGATCGCCGAGGAACGGATCCAGGGCGAGCGTGGCACACTCACGAACTACCAGAACCTTACTGTCGACGTCACCCGATAGGTCGACTATCGGTAGATGATGAGACGGAACACTCTGGTGCAGATCGGTTTACTGGCGGCTGGTGTTGTGTTGGTCGGGATAATTGTCGTGACCATCTGGTTAGGATGGACAGGTCGTATTGACAGTAGAACTGCTTCACTTGTTATCGGCGGTGTCAGCGCGTTCGCGAGCGCATCATTGGCGATTGCAACTTACACGACTGTTCTACAGAACCGCCGCACTGTAGAGGAGCTACAAAAGGATCGAGAGAAGCCCTTAGCTCAAGATGTTCTTCGACAATTGGTTGCGCCGTTTAAGCAGCAAATAGAAGACCACATAGACAGGATGGAGTCGGACTACCCTCCCTGGGTTCAGATCTGGAACACATATGGCGAGCAGCACGCAACCCGATTCTATCAAGAGTTGTCAACGGACAGGGCGAGCGACACAGCAGTCAGAAAGTTAAGACGGGACAATCCAGATCTCATGAAGCAAATTGACAAACACAACCAGTCGGTCCGCGATGTCGAAGAAACTATAGAAGCTCTTCTGAGCAGACTCGACGAGCGAGTGGAGGTTCTTCTAGGTGAACGAGTTGCCGACCACATGGATATAAACGACGAAGAAATTAGAGTTCTTTCGAAATGTGTTTTGCAAGGATACAGCCAAGACGCGTCGTCATTGTACGCTACTGAACTCTGGGAAGCATATAGCGGCGAACTACAGGAACTAAAGGATGAAGAAATCGTTGCGGAGTTATCAAATACCCGTTCAGATTACTATAGCGAGTGTCAGTCGATAAGAGACGCTCTTTTAGAGTACAAGATGGAGATACAACAGCAATACGGGATCTCAGAAAGCGATCTGTAGAGTATAGATTACCGTACACGGCTGACCTGTATCCACTCACTGGAGACACATCGTTTCGCACCTAGTTTTATACCGCAGACCTTGTGACACCGAAGGGATGGCGCACACGTACGGCGATGAGCGAATCGCCGAGTGGTTGCGAGAAAACGAGTACCACCCTCGATCCTCGAAACACGGCAGCGTCAGCTGTCTCGCACTCCTTGATGACCTCCTCTATGAGAGCGATCTGTTCCGGGAAGCCGCCGAGGCCGGCGAGATCGTTTACGAAGAGGATTACACAGTCGGCGAGGGAGAGCTCCGTTGGAACGTCGATTTAGTGCTCGGACCTCCAACTAACGAGGTCGAGACCCCTATCGAGGGCGACCGCCAGATCGCTGAGGCCAACCCCGAAGAGATCTGGCTCGCGATCGACGCGAAGTCGGTGATGACCGAACACCAGAAAGCTCGCCGGAATCGCCAGCGCGATATCAACGGCTTCGCGGATATCATGTACCACCACTATCCTGGAGCCGTCGCTGGTGGCGTCCTCCTCATCAATATCGCAGACCAGTTCAGAAGCCCACTTCGCGATGAGGGTGATATCACCGAGCACGACAATATCGAGCGCCTGGTCGAGGAGACCATCGAGATCTTCCGAACCATCGACCGCTCGGAGGGCGAGATCGACCCGAACGTCGACGCCGCCGCCACAGTCGTGGTCGACCATACGAACCTCGACGATGACCATGAGACTCAGCTCGTCGAGGATCCTCCGGCACCCGGCGAGAACTCTATCGTCAACTACCGAACGTTCCTCAGCATCATCGTCGAGACCTTCGAGGAGCGATTCCTGATCGGCGACCCACCTAATATGGCCACCCTTCGCGAGGCCGATACCCTTCGCAACGAGCTGAACGAGCAGGTCGTTGAGCTCCTCCACTACGTCCATGAGGTCGGCGTCACAATGGAACAAGGCGAGGTAAGTGAGGACTCAATTGAAGACCTCCGTGAGACATTAGGACAGCTCGAGGACCTCGTCGACGGAGTAGAACAGCGACACGCCGAATAGAGATGAGTTGCTTGGTTCTGATCTACTTGAAGTAGAGAGTTCCAAGTTATGAAATAGCTCGTATGAATGCAAGTAGTAATGTTCGCGAAGACGCATACAAGCAAGGTGTGTTCGTTAGATGAGTCGATCGTTATCACCTATTGCGGGATTCTTGTACCTGATGAAAGGAGCTATCCGGTGGCTCTTCTATGCCAACAAAGAAGAAGTAGACTCGAAATTCAGGGAACAGATCAACTGGGAAAAAGCGAAAGTGAGATCAATGTGGCTCCTACTTTCACTCATACCCATATCTTTTGCTTATGAAATAGTCTTTTGCGGATTGTTTGAATCATTTCCAGTATTCTTTGGAGCAATACATGAATCACTACTCCGCGACGGAGAATGCGCGCGGTTTCTGAACAAGGACTACTTAAGCGCAGCAACGACCTTTTCCTATTCTCTAAGTGCGTTTTTACTCGTTGCTGTCGCCGTAGTCTTTTCTGGCCAGCAGCGAGTGAAATCGAGTAATAAAGATGGGTCAGAAAGCGGCGGTGGTGGCGGGTCTAGTGATGATTCTGGTGGAGAAGACTATTCATTCTTTTTTGACCTTCCAAATCCGTTTTATGAGAGAGAAGCAGAAGATTCTGGGACTGAAAATGAAATAGAACAGATTCAGATCTTCAGAGTGTTCGGTCAGCTACAGGGCACTTCAGGAGGGTCAGACTCACCGAATGGTAACGGAGACGACGACGGTGGAGAAGATAACGGCGATGACGAGCGGCGAAACTTCAATAGGCGACTCCAGCGAGCACTGGCATATTCTATATCCGCCTCATTGCTTGGAGTTCTCATCACAACACTCCTTCCGCTTCCAGTGTTGTTTGTTCATGACCTCCCGCGGGTGGTATCGGGCCCAGTATCTCTCATAAGTAATGTCGGGTATGCGTTCCTAACGCACGTGTTCACATTCATCTTTCTTGGGATGGTGTGGACTTCGGTAGAGCTGATCGAACTCTTAGACACCAGCTCAGATACAGACAAATAGAGTATGTCGATGAATCTCAGTACGTCAGGTAGTAGGCCTCGACGATCTCGTCCTGGGCGGTCCGCACGTACCTCGACACGCGGTGGTCGCTCCAGGTTTCCTCGCCAACGATCTCCTCACTCTTTTCGAGGCCCCAGTACTCCTCCTGGAGACACTAGCAGTACTCCAATTTGATCTGCCTCATCGTCTTCGGCTGTAGGTTGCCGTGCATATTCCGAATTTGGTACCAGTTCACGACCTCGTCTTGGAACTCTTTCAGGATGGGGCGCATCTCGATGTAGCGCTTGAGTGAGAGCTCGCGCTCGCGGCAGAGCTCGGCGAGATACCCCGAAGCATACACCCACCACCACTGGTCATCCTTCGCCCGATGCAACTCACCGAACCCCACTAAGACACTGGCAGCCGCCCAGGTATCGGGACCGCTCAAGCCGAGTTCGTCCTGGAGGTTGCTGTGAGAGATCATCGGCTGCTCGCCGTCGTAGACGCGGGCGTACGCGGCGGAGATGTCTTCGAGGGTGGTGGCGTACTCCTCGGCGAAGTCACGAAGCTCGTCGAGTTCCTCGATGAACAGCGCCCGGCCCTCTTTCTGCTTGTGAACCCACATATGAAATTATCGACGTTACTAATACGCTCTCTTAGGAGAGAAAGACGATTTTATCAAGTACCAACTATCTATTTAAGGGGAATACTTTTTGGGGTCCCCCGATGTTGATGTATCAAATGGTTACTGATAATCCATCTACCGAAAAATTCTATGCACTCGATTTCTTGCCGTCTCCACTTGCTGACCAATTCGCTGCCGCTTACAAGGAACTTCTCGAGGACCACAATTCCCGTGAAATTCTTGTCCTGAAACGTATTCCATGCAATCTGGACGCACTTGCTGATCATATTCAGAATACTCTCGGACTTATGATTCGTCCCGACGTCCAATCACTACCGCAGCATGCTTCCCATGTCGTCGAACTCAATGATCCAGATATTGATCGGCTGGCTTACGAACAACGTATCGAACTGCTCGGCGACGTCATCGAATCTACGGATTGGGAAACGCTCATTGATGAGGCAACAACCCGGTTCGACAATGTACGGTGGCCCGACAACTACCAGCGAGCAGACGTCATCGAGTTCTTGCAGATCGCCAGCGAACAGGATAGTTTTGGTCGGGACGTTGGACAAGTTCTTCTCGAGGCCACCCGGCAAGGGGGGTTCAGCCCCCCGAACGACGATGCGGAACGACACATCCTGACCGCGGCACTTGCCTGTCTCAACGATCTGTTTCATGACCGGCTGGATAGCCACGGCTTAGTCGAACGGGCAAACATTGTCCCCCGCGCCACGGACGCCCTGCAGGACGACACCACCTACAGTCACGCGGCCTCTGAGTTCAAAGCAATCCTCGCCCTCGAATTCGAAGAATACACGGTAAACGATCGCCAGTACCTCGCCCAACTCGCCAACGATGCGGACCTGATCGCGATCGGTGAACGCAATGCCAGTATTCAACGGGTCAAGACCGAGCCAGGTGAACTGGACGACCTCCGTGATGGCTGTGTCATTGATTTTGATCTCGGTGACCCCGCAATACTCGACGAAGCTGGGGGAGCCTATCGCTCCGATACGGATCCGGGACAAATCGCCTCATATCTGGCAACCGGTACCGAACCCATGGACAGCGTCTCCGCCGTTCACCTCCACGAATCCACCTTTCGAGACCAGATCAGTGCTGTCGCCAACGAAGTCGAATATCTCCGACACGGCACCGACGCAGAATACGGCGACTTCGCCGTCGTCGTGAATGATCTTGGTGACCGGCTGTCAGAAGCCCGCCGCCATCTCCGGGCTGCCGGCCTACCAACCAAGACCGTGGGCGCACCCGCGCTCGCTGAAGACCCGGCTGTCACCGAGCTCTACGCCTTCGTACAGTTCCTTCTGAATCGCGATACGGAGGCTGAGTCCTGGCTGACCGCCCGGCTTGAGGGGTTCTCACCTGACTTCGCCGAAGCCTGTAACACAGGACCGATCGAGCACCGGCTCAACCGGTGGATCGTCAACACCGATCTGAAAGAGCGCATCGCTGCCGGTAAGAGCCATATCGAGATGCAGGAACAGTTCCAGAACATCGAGCGGGTGACCGATCTTGCTCGGTTCATCGACCAGACCACTCTGCTGGACAGCGACTTACCCACCTTCAAACATGTGCTGGAGCGGGCGATACGTTTTGACGCGGCATACACACATACGATCGAAACCTCCCCCCAAATGTATGGCGTGACGGTGACCGACATCCAGGGCATCAAACATGAGGCTTATAATACGGTATTCCTGTTAGGCGTGGTGGACGATGAGTATCCCGGCGGGGAGCGGTTGACACCGTTGTTCCCAAAACCATGGCTTATGGACATGCCGGACTACCCGGCGCTCACCGAGGTCGATGACGACACGGTCGACGCCACGTACGGAACCTTCACCGGGGAGCGGTCCACCAGTGCCTTCGACGCGTATTACCACCATCGGGAACGCCGCAAACTGGCGCTTGGTGCCCGGGCCGCGACGGACCACCTGTACTTCTGTACATATGATTCGCAGGATAATGGACTGGGCCGGGCGTACAATCCGTCGCGTTACCTCTACCGTTTGAAGGATCAGGATTGGAGTGTATTCAACGACCTGTCGATGGAAAGTGATGACCGGCCAATCCAGACACGGGAGAAAGTGGCCGAATACATCCTTGATCAGCCGTGGGGCGAGCTCGAGGGCATCGTGAACGCCGCGCATACCGGTCAAACAGCGGAGATCGAGGACACTGAGGAAGTGTTCGGAGTCATCCAGGGGCTACTGTCGGAAGACGACGTGGACCCCGTCTTCGCCGACGCAGTCGCCAGTCAATTTGCCATAGCCCGCGGAGAGGTGATGCACAGTGACTGACCCGTACATGGCGCAAGAGCTGACGACATTCCTCGTGTGTCCACGGAAGTACGAGTTCGAGCACGTTACCGAGTTGGCCGGAGAGACGCGGCGGAACCAAGATCTATTCCAGAAGCTGCTCCGGAAGTCGATTTGCACCGGGTATAGTGAAGCCCAGAGTAACGGTGGGGATCCTCGTGACGCGGCGATGGCGGCGCTTTACTCGACGTGGGGACTGTATGCCGGTGCGACAGACCATCATTCGTCGCAGCAGGAATCCACGGAGAAGACTCGGGCCGAGGCCGGGATAGAGGCCTACTTTGATGCGGTCGGGACCACGCATCTTGACCAAATTGAACAGGCGGCCACCGTCTGTGGTGCGCCGGTGGTCGGCCCCGATATCACGTTGACTGCGGAGATCCAGGGGCAGCAGGTCGGGGTGGATGTGGATTATATCATGGCCGATGATAGCCGGATCGTGGGTGTGCGGCTGACGGATCGGATGTGGATAAACAACGTCCCTAATGAATCCGATGATGAAATTGTCGAGGAGCATCTCGATCAGGGTGATTATGAGCCTGAAAAAGTGGGGTCGGTGATCGCTGCCCGGATTGCTGAAGAAGCACTTAGCCAGTACGGTAGTAACGGGAACGGAACAGGGCTAATGTATCTGAGTGTGATGGAGGACACGTTTGAGACAGACGGTAGGTGCGAGGCAGTAACCGACCGACGGCAGATGGGCCTGTTTCTTGCGGACAGACGTCAGACGGTGGATGATGCAATCGCGTGGATGGTCGGAAACATTGCCAACGAGAGGTACAGTCCTGAGGAAGTGTTTGACGAGCAAAATTTCTGGGACGGCGACTTTCAGCAAGTAGTTGAAAATACGTGCCGGTACTGTTCACATGCTGCGGGCTGTCAGGAAGCGATCCGTCGGGAGGTGAAGTTCGATGTCTAAATTGGGGTCATCAGACGGTCCGACACCGAAAGGTGGACAGAAAGATGTTCTTGACGCCGAGAACGGATGTGTCAGAGTCGACGCTGGTGCGGGTACCGGGAAAACCACAACGATGCGGTGGCGGATCGAACAGATGCTTACTGCGGCTGATGCCCCGTCGTCGGACCGGGTGCTAGTCCTAACATTCGCGAATGAAGCGGCGGGCTCAATCCAGGAAAGTATCACGGAAGCGGAGCAGCTGTCCATCGACCAAGCGTACAACGTCGATGTCTACACCTACCACTCGTTCTGCAACCGTCTTGTTTCCGAGTATGCCTACATTCTCGGGGCAGATCCTGACTTTGATGTGATCACTAAAGACCAGCGGTACCGCATCATCGAGTCACTGATCACTGAACACAACTATCAGTATGTCTCACAGCGGCAGAATGATTCCGAGGCCGTGGTCAAGCAAGCGCGGAACTACATCCGAGATATGCGGCAAGAAGCCATAACCCCGGGAATGATCAATAATTTTCTACCACCGAGATCTACAGTAGGTGAGCTCAAACAGCTTGTCGTAAATTTGGAACAATCAGCGGCCCAGGTGTTTGATCCGGATAGTCTCATTCCCGATGACTTTGAGGCTGGCGAGACACAGATTGCATCTAGTCTGGCGGAGTACCGGGAAGCACTCGCTCATTGGCAGCAAGCCGCGGAGCACCAATCGGGGGAAATATGGAGTACAGTTGAGTCATACCTTGATTTCCTGGAGCTGTGGACGGAAATGGTGGAAGCACTCGTCCATGAAGACTCGCCTATGGCGTACAATTTCCTTCCCCATGCGTTGTTCCAGAGCGGTATCAACAGCTACTGGTGGACAGATTTGAAACAGACGCCGTTCGGGCATCTCAAATCCTATATCACGGTGCTCGAAGAGATGCACCAGCTTCAGGAGATCTATCAGGATTATGTGGATGAACTCGAGTTCCGTGGAGCATTGGATTTTGATGGGCTCATCAACAGAGCAGACATGCTAATAAATGATTCGCAGGTAAGTGCTGAAATCCGCAGTCGTTGGGACTACGTCTACTGTGACGAATTTCAGGATACGGACGACGTCCAGATGGATGTCGTGACAGGTTTGTATCAGAATGATGGCACGCAGCTGCTTGCTATTGGTGATGTCGATCAGGCAATCTATGGCTGGCGTGGTGCAAATCCTGATGGATTAAACGAGTTGGGAGACCACTTTGAAGACGATAACCGGATTGATATGCAGCTGAACTTCCGGTCAGAACAAGAGATCCTGGAAGTGGCAAACCAGTGCGGCGGCTACGATTCGAAAGACTTGGTCTCTGACAACTGCGAGACCGAGACAGATGACGGTGAGGCCTATGTTACACGGGATGAAGACGACGAGGCCCGAGTAGCTCTTGTCAACGGGAATAAGACACAGCAGACGACCGCGCAAGAAGTTGCGACAACCATTTCGCAGCTACTAGAAAACGGATTCAACGATATTGAAGGTCGATCATTAGGTGATATTGCGGTAGTCGTGCGGAGAAACAGGCAGGCCCGAGACGTGGCAGCGAGCCTCCGGAACCGGCAGATCCCGTACCGGGTTGATGGGTCCAGTGAATCGGTGCTAAAATCGGGTGTTCAGACTATTCTCTCGTATTTCCGGACTCTTGTCGATCCGGATGCGGATATCCATCTTCGTCGGGTACTGATGCTGGTATACCGCGTAACTGACACGGACCTGAAAGCACTCGAGACCGCTCCGGCTGACTCGCTATACGACGCGGTAATGAACCATGACGATATCGGCAGCCTCTTCCTCGATGAGCCGGAGCGGGTGGACCGGGCACAAAACGATATCGACGAACTGCATGAGCTCAAGGACAGCCATTCACTGCCGTATTTCTACAGTGCGTTTCTCGACACAACGGCTGTTGAATGGTATTTGAAGGAAGACGATCGTGCGCAGATGGACCGGATCAAGAAGTTCATCGAAGCGTATGAGAGCGATAACGTGCTCCGCCGGTTCTCCGAGGGCTTCGTTGACAGCTTGGAACGATCGCTGAAAGGAAGCGATGACGTCGGAGTCGGAATCGGATCCCAGTCAGAGGACAAGGTCAATATTATGACGGTTCACCAGGCCAAGGGCCTCCAGTTTGACACGGTGCTGTTCCCCTATCTGGAGGATACTGAGTGGCTATCAATGAACTGTCCCTCGTGGGCATCGCCAGAGGATGCGGCGTGGAATGCCCACCGGTACAGCTCGATTATTCGGTCGCTGAAGGATGAGGAGTTCACTCATCCCTTGGCGGAGTCACTATACCAAGAGGAACAGGAGGAACACTGGCGTACGTTCCACGTTGGTGTAACGCGTGCCGAATCACTGCTTGTCCTCTTTAGCCAGCCACCAGAGGAATACGATGACTGGAAAAAATCGGTATCATACTTGCGGCGACAGTGTATCCGAGCGTCAGGCCCAACAAATTCACCGGAGCAACTCCTCATAGATGTGTTTCCGGATGTCGATACCCCATGGTCGCCCGAACAGCCAAAGATGCGACTGTGGAATACTGTGCAAGCTACCTTCGAGAAGGTACAGGAGCAGTATCCACACACGGTTATAGATCTGTCTGATGCGGTGTCGGAGGCTGCCGATGCAACGCCGGGTACGATCACTTACTACAACAAGTATGAGGATAAACTGAACATCGAGCAGGCGACCGATGAGATCCATGAGTTGGGGCGGGATATCTTCGAGGAGAACCTGACACCTCAAGACTCCGCTGAGACCGATATCTATCCCACGTCGCTGTCGTTCGAGGACGGCGCGAAGCTCCCGGTGCAGCACAGCCACACATCGCTGGAGACGTACTCAGACTGTCCGCGACGCCACCTACTAGACCACGTGCTCTACGGCTTCGATGATCCAATGCCGGCAGACGCGGCGATCGGCCGGTCAGATGAACCGAGCTGGCGGAAAGTCGGGGACGTGTTCCATGCTGTAGCGGAGGAAGCCTTCTACCAGAACCACACCGCTGAGAACGAATGGCTGGCTATCTGTGACCGGGTCGTACGAGCCCGGGATCTGGAATCGGTACGTTCCGAGGTCGAAGAGTGTATTCACCGACTGTTCGGGACAGATCTGTTGGCATGGGACCCTATTGCCGCCGAACTTCCGTTCGAAGTGACGGGTGTTCCAGGTGTTGACGGTCCGGTCGTCGGCTATATCGATTCAGTGCGACGGGTACCGGACAAAGGTCTCGCGGTTCTAGATTACAAGACGACGTTCGACAAGCGGGATATCGCGTCCTCATCACAGCTCTTACTGTATCTCCGGGCCTGTGAGGAGTTGTTTGATGAACCGGTGAACTGGGCCGGATACGTATATGTCGGTGAAGCTGGCGGTACCTCTGGCGAAATCGACTTGATCTCCCGCGATGAATTCGAGGGTGGCTGGGATGACGTTATAGATATGTTACAGAGTGCGGATTCACCGTCATGGAAAGCGAAGCCTGGGTCGCATTGTCAGCATTGTACACACCGGTCACTGGGCTGTGCGCCGGACGAATATGCATATGACAACGAGTTTGTGATCGACAGCGGAGGCTCAAAATCTCATTAAACGAGTTAGGTGAAAGGGCTGCTTGGTCGATTGATGCGCTTGGGTCAAGGAGTCAGCGAGTTCAACACCAGCACGTTGCTTGGGTCCTCCGCGAGGTCGGGACGCTGACTTCGTGGGAGGTCGTGAGCCAAGTCTAGCAACACGTCTTCTTGGATCCTGGTCAGTGTGCACTCATTCCCGTATCGGTCGAATACCTCCGTTCAGAAGGCATCGCTCACTGCGATTTCGGACGCCTCGTAGGGCCTGAGTCGACCGCTCTGGTCGAGTGATTCACCCGGTTGGCCACTGAGCGACGGTCCCCGTTCGGACCAAGCTTGCCAAACGTCCGGTGCTCCACTATCGTCGTTCTGTTGGGCTCGCTCGTGAAGCCACGCAACCGGGACAACGCTGGTGTTGAGGATCGACAGGTGAAACTAGTAGTTCGGGACCTGTGTCCCGCTCGCTGTATAGTATGACCGAACTTCGAGGTGGTTGGGAACGCAGAGGCCACAGAACTCAACCACGCCCGATTCGGGCTTGCGGAACACGAGGATGGGCGGAACCTCCTCACGCTGGCCGGCCGTAGCGCTCTCGAAGGCGGATTTGATTTTCCGATTCTGTATGAACTCGTCGTACGGGTTCGAAGCTTTTGCGTCTCCCCAGTAGCTAATATGGCCAGTGTTGATGGCAAGCGTATCCTCCAAGGGGTCGTCCTGTTGGGAGATCCCGCTGTCGTTCGAGACGAGGACGAGAGCCGCAGGCACGTCCGAACGGTCCGCAGTGAGGTAGCGAATCCCACGTGTTCTTGATACCACTGTCGAGTGGACCGCGAATCCACCGCAAGAACTGGTCTTCGGACCTGCGGTAGCTTCCAGTGTCGTGGTATCGATCACCAACCCGAAATTCGCGTCGCATGGTATCACGATAATGGCCCCTATCAGGGGATAGCTCTCTGGGTGACGCAGGTTGCTCTATGGATAAGACGGGCCTCAGTACATCAGATGAACTATCGCTGGCACACGACACATACGGGACAGAAATGAGAGTCACTGTCTTCTCCACCGGAGAACCGATCGCGAATACTGTAACTTCTCAACGCCACCGAACGACTATACCGCAACTACTGCACTAATAAAACGATGGCCGCCTCGCTCCCCGAACCAGTCGTGCTTGCAGCGGCGAAGGATGCGCTCTATCCTGAAATTGAGAACCGACCGCGTCGGTATGCCGTCGTCGACACACAGTTCACAGTAGATTTGTGGGGTAATTGGCCAGTCCCAGCATCGGTACGAGACCGCCTCATGCCGTTCAACGCTATCAGACTTTCCTCAGGCGAACCCGACCTGCTTGGCGTGGGGTTACCCCCTGATGGCGTACTCAATGCTCGTTCAGCGAGCGATCCAGTCGTGGCTGTCGAAGCGAAAGGCCACAATACCGCACCCGAAAAAGCGGATATCTCTCGAGGGATCGAACAGGCCCACTCCCATCTCCCGGAGGCTAACCTCGGCTATGTTGCTGCGCCGATGGAAAGCGTCACCCAAACAGCACGCTCACTAGCCCGCGAACTCAACATTGGCGTCCTCGGTGTTCGCACTGACGAGAGCGTGGGGATCGTCGAACCAGCCCGTGTAGCTGGAGCCGGTGAGTTCTCCACCGGTATCGAGGCGCTCCGATTCCAAGCGAGTACCCACCAGCTAACTGCAGGGAGTTTTCCGGTGAATCATCCGAAGAACTTCCTTGGGTATGCCCTCGCTCTCGCTGCCGGAGGCGACACCGCTGATATCTACGCCGAAAACGTCATTCGAGACGTGGCTAGCGGCCGACGCGGCGCGATTTTGTTGAATCTTGTCGACCCTCGAAGTGACGGCGAATACTTGACCCACCTCGGTGCGGAGGTAGTTCGGTTCGCTCATCAACAGTCTGGCAGTGTCTCAGCGGCGCTCACACGGTTCAGTGAATGGACTGGCAAGCGAACCCGCTTCACTGAACTGGCACCGCGCTGGGCGCAGCTTGCACGATCTATTGCAATGCAGTACGAACCAACTCAGCTCATCGTAGACGTACTCGAACAGACCCATGCAGGAAACTCACGAGCCGTAACGCTCTCAGAGCTCGTCACTCGCGCCTGTGAGCTGAACAAGCCGCTTGCTATCGAGGTGTTCATCACAACTGGCGAGCGCGAGAACGCACTCACCCCGGACGGTGACCTCGACGAAACGCAACTCGATAATCCAGCGATCTACAAGTCAGGTGCCTACTTCCAGTTCAAGGCCCAATTGTATCACGTCGGTCTTCTCACCAGTGGTGGAACGGACAACGGAGAGCAGGCACTGAGCAATGAGTGGCAATTGGAGCACGCTGTAAGCCTATGAGTGGGGGAATTGCAACAAAGTAAAATAGCCATTGTTGACGAGAGCCACACCATTGATTCCACGTCGTTTACTCGCCCACTGCCGAGACATTAGTGGTGCAGTCAGCCGCTATCTACGCCCGTGTCAGTACCCCCGAGCAGCACCCTCAACGTCAACTCAACGAGTGCCGTGAGCACATCGTTTCGAAGTTCCCAGAGATCACGAGTATCGAGACGTACACGGACATCATCTCAGGCGTCGCCAAACACGGTGGTGAACAGTACCGCGAACTCAACGAGGCTATCAAAAACGATGACTACGACCTCGTCGTGGTTCACGAGATCTCACGACTCTCGAGGCTCGGTGCTGGCGAAATTCATCGATTTATCCAACGTTGCATGGAACGAGGGACAGTCGTTGAGTCGCTCGACCTCGGCCTCTCGATTCACGTCGAGGACTCACCCATCCAGCGAACCATCTACACCATGATCGCCAGCATCATGGGCGACCTCGCGAAGATCGAGCACGAACAGGACCTTCTCCGTATCCAATCAGGGATCCGAGCCGCCCAGCAGGCTGGGAGGTGGACCGGCCGGCCACCGCGAGGCTTCGTGACCGACGAGAATGGTGTTCTCCACGTTGATATCGAGGAATTTCTCAAAACTCGCGAGGCGCTTCTCCGTCTCAAGCACGGTGAACGGAAATTGGTCGTCGCTGAAAGGTCGGGGATCCCACGGAGTACGCTCGTTGGACTGTTCAGAGACGAACAACGTCGCGCTATCTATCTCGATGGTGTAGCTACTGACGAGCGTCTCAATCGTGCTCTCGCCGAATTTCGGGCCTTCTCGGACTTGGCACCAAACGAATCAAAAAGGAGGTTCAACTGATGGTTCCCTCAATCACTTGCTCAAGAGCTCTGTTGGAGCAAATGCGACCGTGAGAAACGATTATACAAGTTTGGAGAGGTGATGTGAGTGTGAGCAACGAGTTTGTGTACCCCTCCGTCGATCTGATTCTCAGTCATGTTGGAAACCAGTCTACCAGGTTGCATATATGTAGGTCAATCAAACCCAATGCCGTTCCGACCAGTATCGCTGCCACCAGTAGGTAATATATGAACAGGTCATATGCAAGGGTGTACTCAAATGCAAATTCACCACGAGTCCATCCTAAAAAGTCAAAAAACCTCTGGAGTGGCGAACCCTCCACACCTCTTTCTAGTTGTAGGTCTTCCCGCTCCGATTCGTCAAAGAATTTGCTATAAAAATCCACCGAAGACATCCTATCATTAACGAGTCGATCTAATTGCTCATGAATTCCTCTGACCCGGCGCAAGACCACTAAACCATAGACAGAGACCAGCGACAGAAGGAATGTGAAAGCTGTAGTTGAATCAACGCTAGCTGGAAGTCTGTAGTATATTGTGGCTCCAAGCGCAATCACAAAGGCAATAGTTCTAAACATATCGCGTGACAACCCGTCAATTAGCTGCGATCGAAGATCAGAGAATCTGCTGTTGGTTTCGAATACACTGTCGATCAATTCCTGGCGAAACTCAAAGAAGTCATCTGTCGTTTGTTCGACATAGTATTGGTAGTTCGATTTGGTCGATCCATGAATCTCGCTTATATTTGCGACGACATCTGACAGATTTTGAGCGAACAGCGTAGCGACGTTTCTCACAATTGGCATGCGAGTCTCTGGCTCACTGCCTTCTATGTACGTCCATTCAAACAAGGAGCGGAAATTCTCAATATCAAGCTGCTCAATCCGGAACGTTTCATCTGAACCATCGGCATTACGAACAGCGACCTCCTCAGAAAAAACTTGGATACCACCTTCAATAAGCTGCTTTCCACTAATCTGTAATCCCCACATGGTCCCGTCCTGTTGTGCACTACTGGTAATCGATAGCATCGAAAATAGAACAGCATGACGCTTGAATAGGGTCTCAATCTGTTCGGCCTCTTCACCTGTGGATTGTGGGTCGAATTTGAAGAAAGATGGTGGAAGGTATACGTCTGAGATGTTTTCAATAAGTGATTGTCTCGCCACAGAATCCATGAGATTCTTCCAAGCAGCGCGGCGGCTTCTTGGCCACTCTGAGATTTGGTCTATTGAGCTCAATCCTGTAATGGCGAAATCTCCGTTATAGGCTATTGAATCGAAATCGTATATCACGAAGACAAGACGATCTTCTTCGCTAAGATACTCTCTTTTGAAATTCTCAGGTGACACGTTAGAAAGGTCTTCCTCAAAAAAGTTGAACGAGAAATAGAAATACACACTCGTATCTTCGAAACCATACTCTTCTTCTAGCTTTTCCACAATTCCTCGCTTCTCGATGCCGAAATCAACGCTGAGGTCTATGTCTTCTCGAGGAATTAGTAACTGTAACACATCAATTAGATCATCTACACTCCGAAGACGGTCATTTGAAATGCTACGAATGGCATCTTCGACCTGATCATCATCGTATAAGTCGCTGATATTATATTCACTGCCAGAGACAAGATCAGACTGTATAATATCCAGACTCACATCCCAATCTACATTGTACTGGTCTTCACCACCATCAATATCTATCCCGAAGGAGCCGGGACTGAACGACTCTGAGAGCCTTTCAACATTCTCAATCAGCTCTGGTATTTGCTCTTCGTTAATTTGCTCCGGGTTCAGTGAATACTCACGATTCCTCTCTGTTGCTGACTCTCTCCATCTTTCTAAGAAGTCTGAAAGCTCAGCGTCTAAATTGGGTGTTGAATTTCCCAAACTCATCCTCGGAAATCTTGATCAAGAGAATCCCCTCTAACAGTAATAATATATTCACCGTTTTCGTACTCAGGCTCCTGTACGGTTACTCTGTCCTCACTCACATCCGACATTTTCACCTTGACTTCTATACCATCAAGATTATACACAACATACTTTGTGGTGTTATTAGGGTCGATCTGAACTTCGCTCTCACCCTCTTCATGCAGCATAGCGTCAACTTCTTCCTCGTTATATTCTTCTCCAAGTGCTTGTTCCGCCGCATCATGGACGATTTCGCCATCTGCTATTCCGTCTGAGCCTTGGATAGTTGTCCTAGCTTCTTGTACCTCTCCAGGATTAAGTACAGAGTCTGACCGATCCTGTTTTATGCCAGATAACCCTTCTAGAATTGTCTGACTCTGCTCTCGACTTCCACTGCTCGTGACGCACCCCATGAATTCCTCAAAGTAATCCGAGTCGGCGTCCTCTTGAAGAAACTTCACGTCGCCATCCAAGTTGAATACATTGTCCTGATCGATAGGATCGAATATAGGATATGTACAACCTTTTTGAAGCTCTTCTGTAGGAGGGAATGCGTCCTCAATCTCCTCATATTCTAATCGTCTGGTATCTCGGTCTAAAATCGGCCTTTCTTCACTTTGCACGACATCAAGTTTAAGAATGCCGATGAATGGCTCGTCATTATTGATTGCTTGGATTATGAAAAGGTAGCCTCTGGAAGTTCGACCGTCCATATGGGATATGAGTCGATTCTTTAGGGAATCAGCTACTTCCTCAAACTCCCTATAATTGGAACTATCTTCATCATCTAGTTCTAATTCCCGAAGTCTATTCAGACGTTCTTGTGTTTCATCTCTCACATCCTCGTCACCACTACTATTGGAAAAATGTCCTACAGTTACTTTTCCAGTATCTTCTTTGTTGATAACCCGACTTAAATATCCTACAAATATCCCTATCACCCGATCATCAACATCGGCAGTCCGTGTACTAACAACCCAGTCATCATCATCTCCGGATTCGATGTCGTGCGCTACAGGCGAGAAACTAATTGCGTTGATATTGATAACCATGGGTTGCCCTTGTACGGCGTGGGGTGGAGGTGGTAAGTTTGTGGGTTACAACACATTTATTCTTTTGTGTTGATCGCATTGTCTTGTGACCGACTTGCTGAAGCACCGGAGATATCGGCGATGGGATAACCTTCGAAACTAAGCGGCAACAAGAGTAGGAATATCAGGTGGAAAATTTGTCAAAGAATAGTGGTGACTTCTTAGACACCACCATAGGTACCGATAGCCGCACCGGCACCCGCTGCACCTAGCCCAGCACAGGTTGCTGCATCCGCACTCGCTCCAGCGGCCATCGTGGCCCCAGTGGTCACATCGCGGCGTTTCTTGTTTGACTGTAGTTCTTCGACTCGCCCTATGCGACCGGCATGATATCGTCATCGATATCGTCTACCCAAGTATCGGGTTTCGTAGTTCGTTGACACTGAACCCAGCATCCAAGACGAACCGGTCGGCGAGGTCGCGCGTGATGGTGACCCGAAGGCACTCCTCAGCCCCGAACAGCCCGTTCCAATGAGTAATTATGATGCTTATGTCGGTTATCCTACTGTCGAAAAGGTACTCCTTTCCTGATGTGAAATTGAAGACGACATCTCACTCTCAGATTTTCCGATCCAAGACGGGATCTTCCATTACTGTCCGTATTCACCTCGTCACAGTGCTCACGAGACTCGAGCACTATCCTCCTCCTCTCCAGCTACATGGCGAATCAGGCCCCGTGACTATCACTATGGCATTCGGAAGGGGAGTGGGCACGGTCTCACGGAGGACAAGTAGCCATTATACCGTGCTCAAACGGGAGGGGCCAATCGACCAGTTCCAACTGCTTCGTCCCTCTCGTTTCAGAATGACTGTCTGCCGATACAATAGAAGCTATACTTTGATGCCAGTCCCGTCTTGACATACATTACCTCTCTGGCTCAAGACTCATCTTGGTTGTAGTCTATACCAGTAAATAGGGTTGGGGGGATCCGTTGCGTGGCATCACCTGCAATACCCTCCTGGCCCGCCCTCAGTAGTATCGTATTGTTTCGGGACCCAATCCTTCTCGATGACACACAGAGCGTCCTATTTAGCGGGGTCCTGAATATCCTGCAGACCGTACGAGAGCAGTCGTCGGGCGATCACTACTAGTCCGTTCGAGAACCCACGACCGTATATCGCTCGTTCGCTCGGCCCATTTCCTTCACTCGGCGTTCGTGAACTCACGAGGAGTTCGCTTCGGTCGGTCATCACCAGAACACCGATCGACGCCTCATCGGGGCTTTCTTCGGGACTTCTGAGCCACTCGAGACCCGTTTCGAATACTTCGGCTTCTGGAATGTGGTCTCGAATTTCGTTGCGTGTTTCACGCTCCAATGCCCCGATGAGAACGTCGGCCCCAGCGGCGACTGCCTCTTGGAGGCTCTCGTAGAGGTCGTCGGTAAGCATCATGTCCGACCCAATGATCAGAAAGATCTCCTCACTCCCCCTGCGAATCATCTTCTGAGCACGGGTTGTGATCGAGGCGGTGGTCGCGAGCGACCAGACCTCGTGTGGCTCCTGTTCAGAACTCTGTTGTTGGCTCTCGAGGCCGTGGAGCGCCTGGTCGAGTTCGTCGATACGGGACGAATAGCGATCCCCGAGGATGACGACCGCCTCGTTAACCCCGATCGCTCGGAAGTACTGTGGGTTGCCATGTTGAATTTCGACTAGTCCACTGGACTCGAGTACTCGGACGGCGTCATAAACTCGGGTCCGGGGGACCTCCGCAGTGTCGCTGATCTCCTTTGCGGTCCCAGAGGAAAGCCTCGTCAATGCCGCAAAACACTTCGCTTCGTACTCCTTCAGGCCGAGATCCTGAAGCAGGTCGATCACCTCCTCTTCAGTTGCGCTTACCATGATCCAACCACCGACTGATTCATTCGCTTTGCAAACGTATATGTCTCACCCTGTGGTACTACCCTACTTAGACAGGGAATAAGGAGCGGAACAACCCGCTCTTTCGGACCTCAGGCTCTGATTTGGGACTTCACTACCGGGAAAATGTCTGTGTCACCCAGATCCTCACAAAAGTATTTAGTCGGTGAGGGATAAAGGACGACTGGTATTCGGTCAGTACTTCCAACCACCGTACTGACCGGATGCCACTTACCTCGCCCGCAGAGTGTTCTCCTCCTCCTGCGGGGCCCACATCGTATCGAATCTCCCATTCTTGAGGAGGTTCGAGAGACCACGGCGAAGGCGTTCGGAGGCTGCCTGGTCGGAGATATCGTGCGCCGCAGCGAGTTCGACCATACTGATTCCACGCGGGATCTCGAAATAGCCGTGTTCGATGGCTGAGGCGACGAGTCTGCGTTGGGAGGAGGTGAGAAGTTGGGGGTTCAACTTGGAGTCGGAGTGAGCCTCGGTGAGGCTGCTGAGCGAGAAATCGATATCTTGGTCGAGACAGCACTTTCGATATGTACTGAGGGACTCGTGGTCCGGGAACTCCATCCGGATGGTTGCGCCTCGAGGCGTGACGGTCGCATCAAGGAGCACGCCCCCGAGCGACGTCCAATCCCAGTAGGTGGTCTTCGCGATGGGCACCCACAGTTGGTAGAGTGCTCGATCGTCCTCCCAGTCAGTATACTGGGTTGTTTCACCGCTTTCCCACTGTTCGAGGTGGGTTTCGAACGCCGCTGGGTGGGATGTTTCGACCCAGCACGTCACCGAAAGGGTCTCGGGACTACACGCGAGTACTTGCTCGACCTCGAACCGGAGGTCGGGTATTTCCTCAAAAACCGAATCATAGACTGGAGAGCCGATTTGATAGGTCGCAACCAAACTCATACGGTCACCTCCTCGGATATCGCTCTCTCCGCTCGTAAGCGGTCGAATTGTTCGGACGACCGAGTCTCCGGATTCGGTGTGGAGATCTGCGTCCACTGGGGTGCGTACTTCATTCCAACCACCTGACTCGCCTGCCTTGGTGTACCCATTATCGACTCTCCAGACATCATGTATGTGTGGAATTGTCACCCTCTTCCAGAACTGAATGAAACACGAGCTGTGTAGCGATTCTTTTTTATTTAATGAAGTTGTGGAAAATATTAATAATTGAAACAATCCAATATTCAATTATTTTTTGCTAATTGAATATTTCAGATAAGTAGATTTTCTCCCACGAGTCCGGATTGGTTTCTCGCGCACGGGCACATCTCCCTGAAGGGTTCCCAACACTGAATGACTATCTCGGCTATTAGCCTCATGTGGAGAGTGTCATAGAATTCTTCACACACCTTCTCAGCAACCCGAGGAGCGGTGTCTAAGAAGCAACCAGTATTGTCGCTATTCAGAGCCAGCCGTAGTGAGTCTCTTAACCCATATCCGAAACCCACGCCAACTATCTATGACGCCCTATCACGTGGGTTTCCCACCACGGGGAGTTTTCTAGTGGCGTTCCAACCGGTAAGAGGTCATAAAACGCACAAACACTACGAGTTCTACGAGTCGTGAATTACGCGTAGTGACTGAGCGAGTTGTACGTCGTGTAGTGTTCTTACTGCTCAAAATCAGTAGAAGGCTCGCAAATCGCAAAAGTAGGGTCGTACAGACCATAGGACCCCATCACCGTTTCCGGAGGGTCTGTTGGTTCCGTGAGAGAGATCCTCGAAGCGCTATGTGAAAATGGCACGGAGGACCACCACGAGGCTGTTGTGCTCGCCTGACCCCCAGATAGCAGTCTCTTCGGTGCCATTGCTAGTCCCCGATTCGGGAAGCAACACGCTGACGAGCGCCGTCTGCTCGTCGGTGAGGAGGACACTCCCTGCAGAGACCTTTTCCCAGTCCCAGAGCGTCTCGAACACCGTTAGACCAGGTATGCGCTCACGAATTCGCTCTTGGACCGCCTCTGAGATCCCTGCAAGATGAATGTCGACCCCTCTCTCGGCAGCGCGCTCGAGATGGTCGAGGTGGGTGTCGGTGAGCAACTCGTCGACAGTCATGTAGACGAGTTCGTCCTCGGTTTCGTCGATGAACTCCAACATACGACTCGTAATTGCCTCGGGACCAGTGGTGGTCCAGACGCCGAGTCCTTCGCGTTGTGGCTGAGCAGGTTCGAGCTCCTCTAATGCGCGTTCGAAGCGAGTGAGGAGGTTCTCATAGTCCAAACTCAGGGTTCGAAGGGCGGTCTCGTGGGAAACCGTCGTGAACGTCTGTGGTGTCGCGTGCTGAACATCGACGAGGCCGCGGTCGTGCAAGGTTTCGACGGCGTCGTAGACACGCGTTCGGGGGACGTGACCGATATCGGCGACGTCTTTGGCGGTCCCCCTTCCAAGTTGAATGAGAGCGACGAACGTGTCCGCTTCGTATTCAGAGAGACCGAGCTGTTCGAGCTTCGCGACAGCTCTCTCACGTGGATCGACTGAATCAGTCATCAAAAATCTCTGATATAAGATTCATTTGAAGGGGAGCAAGCTGTCTCATCGTCGTTCAGCAACGAGAGTAGAGAACAGTGCCTCCCAACACGAATGACAGAGACCACTCTCAATGCGACGGTTTCTCGCCACGTCACTTTCGTCCTGAAGAACGATATTGTGGCGTGCATACGGACTCTCGGTAAGTTGTCCCCGGCAAAGTGGACATGTGGTTGCAGAAGCGGTTCCCTCGCGTATTGGGTTTGTTGAACTGTCTGCCATGTGCATTCGATCCTTTTGTTGGTCGTCTCTTCGGGCCGACGACTAGAGTAGTATCTCGGTCACTATAGGTGTGTTGTGAGAATGTGAGTGAACGCAATCAAATACCGAAGGCGAACAATGAACAGCTGAAAATGATGATCGATATTCGGTATCACTTAGACCCACTAATTCTGGCTAAGACAGTGGTAACAGATGGTATCTCCAATATAAGAATCACCCATCCGTCTCTTGCATCTTTCGCAGGTTCGAACAGGCTCCGCTGATCCGGTCCGGTCATTTCGCTGCATGGCATCACCCACCAAGCGCTGCTGGCGACTTCATCAAAAAACTATCAGAAATGTTCAAATAAAAGACTCAGGTATTAAGGCTAGCTGCCTACAAAGACACTTCTGTAGCGCTAATGGCCTCTCGGCGGCTGAAATCGCTGCAGAGCTGGCAGGATAAGCGTGACCGTGCGGCGCTGTAATGTCGCCGATAGAAGCTTACTTCGAGCCCATCGAAGGCATCTCTCACGCGACTGCATCGGGTTGTACGTCGAGAGAGTCGCTTCTCGCTCGTTGCACACCGAACCGACTGACCGATGTGCAAGGAACTTCAGTCGAATCAGCTTCTGCATGTAATTCTGAATAGAGACTCGAACGTCAATATAAACAAACAGCAGTCAGTTGCTTAAATCAGTGCTTCTAAGCGAGGCGATATGCAATGAATTCACGGTTGGATATAAATGCGAATCAAAACTGATGGGAAGCACGAGTATCGAGTCGATCAATTGCGCCAGATCATGCAAGCTACTGAAGAAGGGACCAAATCAGGGGCCTTCGACTTCTCGACCGAATTCACGCTGAGAATGCTGGAGAATCTCGATCAGGCTCTCCACCACTCCGACATGACCGAAGAGCTTGCGGAGGTTCTCTCAACTCCCACAGTGGATTTGACCTATCGAATAGAGGCCAACCTCGATGTGAATCCAAGCCGGCGGGCGCGAGCGGATGAGTGATTGATCTGAGCCAAGATCGAAGTTTTGCACATCAGCTCAAGAAGGGATCTCTCAGCGAGTAAAGCAAACGAATAGCAACCTCCATCAGGAATTTGCCGTTGCCGGCCGGCACATAGCTAGAAATCTATTTCCTTCCGAAGATCATGAATTGCGATGTCTAAAAGGAACTCCTTGCTGACTCCTAGTTCAGAACCCTCGAACTTGATCTGCTGAGCAGGCATACCAGAAGACCGTCCCCTCAACTATCGTCGATCCTGTGTCAGCCGACGGCTGTAATACCGTGCCGAGAGCAGTCTCCGGGTAAATCGTGAATCACTCACCATCTGATCGAACTCTCAACGATCTCGCCGATGCCGTCGCTGGCGAGTTCGAGGCATACCGTCACTCTGACGGCTTCAACGAACTCTCGCTCGTCATCGACAACAGCGACCGCGACCGCTCGACCCTGATCGTCCACATTGATCGAGAGCAGGCCACCGACCTCGCCGACCGCGTCGAAGTATTCCTCCGCGATCACGGCGCACAGACCCAACGCGAGCACTACGCGACCTTCGAATCGGCGCTAGATATCCTTGACCGGATGTACGACGATCTTAAACCCGAGGCCGATTACCGACCAGACTCTACGGAAGTTCCTCGATGATGTCGACAAGTATTTCTTCAGTTTGCCATCGATAGAGCCGACCCTCGTTCTCAAACAAATCGAAGACCCCATCCTGCATCCAGCCAAACGGGTGCTCTTCGTCTTCGTAGACCCGTTTGAGGACGTGACTCTTCGCGAAGTACTCGACCGTCCCAACGAGCAGGCCTTGTTCGACGAGGAAGTCACTGGGGTCCTTCTCGGCGACACCGACGAGATACGTGACGAGGTCGGCGATCAGGCAGAACTTCTGAATGCTATTGTCCCACTCTCCGCGGATGTCCACCATCCGGAATGCGTAGGCATCCTGACGGCGGTTGAGGCGGTCTACCACCAGATTCAGTCGTCGGATCGGCTCCCGGTCGTAGTTCCCGAGGACGAAGTACGACCGATCGTTTTCGTAGATCGGCGTGAGTTCACTCAGCGCGTGTAGAATCTCCTCGTTGTCCGCCAGCGAGAGTTCCTCTTGGTCGATCTGCTCTTTGGCGCTCGTGAGAATTTCGTCGGGAACCGGCGACTCCTCGTCGGACATATCACACCTACTCCACGTGGAGGAATATGGTTTACTACATAAACTACTGGGTGAATCGTTTTGTAGTTTACTTTGGAGTGATTCACTCAAGAGTAAACTACTTCCCGTGCCGGGGCGTAGATGTTCGTATGAGTACCGACGTGGGGACTGCTGAAGACACGGAGGCGCGTGAGCTCGTCCACTTCGTAACTCAACAGACGCGATTTACGCTGCTCAACAACATCCTCCAGCACCCCGACCAGCTGCCGTCGATGTACGAACTCGAGCAGTTGAACCCAAGCATTAGCGACGCCACTGTCTACAAGCACATCCAGAAACTGATCGACGCTGGCATCGTCAAGGAGGCTGCGCTTTCGGACGACAAACGTCGGCAGGGCTATCCCTGGAAGTTCTACGGCGTGAGCGACGCGGGCCGAGAGTTCCTCGACGAACACAACCTACTGGAGGCCGAGGAAACCCTTCAACGCATCTACGAGACGATTTCCGACAAGTCCAAGAAGATGATCAAGTACGAGAACGCGCCGCGCCCCCACTGACGGGAGCTGCAGAGACCGACTCGCGGCGCGATGTGCAGTCGATTTTCGTCTCTTCTGTCACGTGGACACATCGGGATCTGAGGCCATCACGAGAGATGCTGCCAGATCTCGGTGGGATCGGTGTCGTTCAGTTCGGCGTTCGTCTGCATTTTCCGGAGCTCGGTGATACAGCGCTTAGCGACCAACGGATACACGTCAGCAGGTGTGAATGAAACATCGAGTTCCATCAGTTCCGGCCAGTCTTCGGCCCAAATATCCTCAACCACGCGGGGGTAGAGGTCGTCGTTCAGATGCAGGCCGAACTCACGTCCTTCCTCGACGACCATCGTCCGAACCTGTTTCCGGATCCGCGCCGGCGTGCAGTACGTCGCAACCACGTATTCGGCCCCCGACTCCGCATCCTCGGGTTGCTGTCCGAACTGTTCGCGGTTCAACTCCCTGAACTCCTCGCGGACCAGTTTCGCGCGACGCGCCGAGGCGTCGCTTCGCACCACGACACCTTCGACCTGCATCTCCTCAGCCAGCGACGATGCCGGAAACGTGTACGTCTCCGGATCGAACCCATCGTCGAGGTGCTCGAGAATCGTTGCCGGAACGAACGACGAGGCGGTCGGGGCAGTATCGACGCGGATGCGCTCGAATATCTCCCACGCAGTCTCGGTGTCGAGAAAGCCCTCGAAGGTTTCCTCGTAGGGATTCCCCGGTGACGTCATCGTCTCGACTGCCACATACGGGAGGACGTCAAAGCCAACTAGCGCAGGCAGGTCGCGATCAGTGTATCCGTAATCGAGCGTCGAATACACGAGATTCTCGGCGTACACGATCAGCGGCCCCTCGTACTCGTCGTGAAGCGTTCGGAGAGTAGCGATATCGACGCCCTCGCGGAGGCAGCGAACCGCACGATGCAGCGCACCGTCGATCTCATCCAACGAGTCGCGATGATTGCCTCGGATGGCCTTCCGCGTCCCGAAGACGAGACCTCCATCGCCATCGGCTGCACTGGCAACTTGGTCCGGATACCACTCCGCGTATCGTTCATCATACAGCGTGAACCGGAACGCGCTCCCGTCGAACTTCTCGACGAGGGTCAGATCTTCGACGTCGAACAACTCCGCTGGGACAACCGGATGGTCGTAGCGCGGGATTTTCGGATACACCTTCATAGTTCAGTTATGCCATCGTGGTTCTCGGTCGGGACGATCGACTACCCACCCTCACGCTCGATCGAGAGCATGTCCATATCGAAAGCTGGGTACGATACAGTATGAACGGTCTTATTAGTTCTTCCACACGCTGATGAAACCGAACTCTTCCCCCATGGCCACTGCATGGATCCAGATGGGAATCCTCTAGAGTCTCTGCGAGATACCTTGTATCCTCAATTAGTTCACCACCGGTTGAGGACTCCATCCAAGAGCTGACGAACCGATACTACCGTGGACTCGAAGTTCTCCAGGTACTCGCCGAACCAATAGCCGTCGACGAACTGGCCACCGATCTTGAATTAGACATCGATGTGGTCCGAGACAGGATCGCGTATCTTGACAAGTTTGACCGAATACGCCAAGATGGCGAAACAGTCAGTCCGGTGGATTAGTCCGACTTCCGTCCCTACTTAGAAGGAAGACGGTTATCGGTCGAGGAAACTCGTTCCTGGCTGATTTCGTTCTCCACCCGGCACATATGCTTGCTGCTACAACCGTTACTCGTCCTTTGCTCTCCAATCAGAAGTACACCTCTCTAGGTTCTTGCTGGCATCTTCTCATTCTGATAAACTACACGGGGTCACTGATGGGGTGTCAGTAATCATGTGGCTACTGAGGGGTATGAGATGGGTTGTGTCCTTCTTCTCCCTCCCACAGCTCCGAGAGAGCCATGAAAGTGAGCGGAGATTGTCCAGTATCATAGATGATTTGTGTCTTGTAATAGTCCCCAGGGAGCGGTTGAAGAGTTGTCCGCCAAGCGATTTAATCGGTATTGCTCATTCGATAAGTCCATTTTCCCATCGACAGTATAAGATCTGAAGGCGAATTAGAAACATCGAACTCAGCAAGCCACTTGACACCACTACCTGTTGCTCGGGAGAATCGGTATCGTTCTCCTGTGATGTCCTCAGGCTCCATTGTGAACTGGATATTGAGGTTCTCCAAATTCACTAGAATCGTGCTGGCTGGTGCTTTTTCGACCGTTGCCATCACCGCATTACGGTAGGCAGTGTAAGTACCGCTTATCTCATCGATCGCCTCGAATATCTTTAGGGTGGGCACAGCACTCATCGGATCCTCGCCACAGATAATCGACAATACACCCTTTCCGATCGGGGCTACTGGCTGTCCACCCGTATTTAACGCCAGTGCAACTCCATGACCATGCTCTCGTGAGACGCACATATATCCTCCAGAGATACCGATTCCGCCTCGGTGAGCAACAAGCGTCTCATCCAGAAAATCGTCTATTTCCCAACCGTAGCCGTACCCACGCTGAGTGCCATCGACAGTCGGCAAGGCTGGAGACTGAAGACGACACATCTTCTCAATTAGATCCTTCGAGAGGATTCGGTTTCCTCTCAATACACCATCATTGAGAATACACTGTAGTAGCGAGCCGAGTTCAGTGACAGAACTAATCAGCCCGCCGGCTGCTCCGGCTCCCGGTTCGAGTGATTTGGAGGACAAGCCGTCGGCTGTTCTGAGATAGCCAGTCATCGCGTCGCAATCCGTTTCGAGTACTTCTGGGTCGAATACCGAGCGCTCCATATCGAGCGGCGCGAATACCTCCTCTTCGATATACTCAGTGTACGAACGCTCGGTGATCGTCTCGATGACTTCTGCCAGAAGGAAGTATCCACTGTTAGAATACATATAGCGGGATCGGTCGGTCAACCGTTGGTCCAGCGCTCCCTCAATATGCTCTATTCGACCGAGCTGCTGACCATCATCAAGGCTGTCGAAATGGGTGACAAAGTCCCGGGGAAGTCCGGACGAATGTGAGAGGAGTTCATGGATGGAAATGGGTTCTCCCGGAACTTCGTTCAGGAGCGGCACGTATTCGCTGGCATCGGCATCAAGAGAAAGGTCAGTTCGATCGACGAGCTGCAAAACCGCTGCGGCTGTGAATGGTTTCGTGAGGGAAGCGACTCCGAACAGCGTGTCTGGTGTTACTGGCTCCTCCAAATCGAGGTCACGAAACCCGATACCAGACTCGTACAGCATGGTGGATTCATCCGAAATTGAGACGCTGACCCCTGGTATGTCCTCACGATCGAGCCATTCTTCTAAAAAAGAATCAATCGCCTCAACTTTGGAATCTGCAGTCCCATGGCACCGATGAGTCATTTTTCTATTGTTTGTTAGTCATTGCGTATCCTTATCAGACCACCGACTGAGTCTCCACCACTCCTCCTGTGGCCGATTGAGCGCTCGATAGACTGCACGAAGGTGAAACATATGCCACTTCGGGTCGCCAAACGAGAGGTCGTGATCTACGATGGCGGCCCCATAGGTTCGATAAGCAGGCGGATTTGGTATGCTGCTGTTACATTGGGACATGACTGTTCAAGGCACAAGCGACCGAAAGTGTGTATGCTGGGTCTTTGGCCTACCCCGATGTTTGCAAACGTGGACGATGACCTTCCTTGTTAATACTCACTTCGCGCTTTTCTGTATCACCCTCGCTGGTTTGAGCAGACCGCTCAAATTCTCTATTTGTGAAGTACGGTGGATCCGCGTATACTTCAGAAATGTCCCAATCTAACAGCTCGATGACTCCGTTTGGGATCAATGCCACTTTTTGAAAAGAACTCACATACTTCTGCAGCTATCGCAGCTCGACATATCGCTCGCAGGGTAACACCTGCTTTGATGACACGACCATTTCCAATACTTTCGAGCTACAAACATATACTATATTCCGAGAACCGGTGTAGCGAATCAGCATAGCCGATCTTGAGCTATATGGCGCTATTGTCCAGTATACTTGTTGAGATCACCTTCAAATGCTCGTTCAACTCCAGAATAAGCGTATCGCTATCGGCGGCAACCTGTACTTCGCATCGCCATGGGTCTTTGCAGGTTACGACTGTACAACGGTCATCAACGCAAAAGCCGATTTCCCAAAACGGTGCGACATCAACCGGTAATTCCCGATTCCGGAGGAATTCTCGTACTGGCTTTTCATTGAGAAGAAGCATACCAATGCTCGGATACAGTCGATTTCCACATCGGGTACACTTATAGCCTGCATCCCGGCTGGCGGTCGTATCGGAGTCGTTTCGTTCGACGAACGGCTTCATCGGACCGAAACAGGCCGGGCAAACACCCTCTCGTGCGAGCCTCATGTGTGTCCGGACATGCTGGTCGAAGGTGTGGAGGAATTCGGATGGCGATCGCCCGGCAAGCCCACCCGGTGGAAATGGATAGCGCGTCAGTCGGGTTTCACAAGCCCTGCAATCGATTTCCATCCACTCGTCCTGATACGTCGCTTCAAGAGCATCCGTTTCGCATCGCGGGCAGGTCCCTGCTATCGAGGTTGCAGCGAACTCATCACGCTGGTTGTATATCCCCGCGAGGATCGCGGTTGCGACCTTCCAACCAGCGTAGCGGAAGGCGTACCCTTCGTTAGTATGCTTGAGGAAATGGCCGGTGAGCTCGTCCAAGTGATAGCTGAACTGCGAACTGACGTCTGCACCCGCTTCCGCCTGGAGTGCTGAAAACGACGCCGGGTACTCTTTCTCAGTCCGCAGGATGTCGAGCAACGCTTGAAGAATCCTCACGCGATGTTCGTTTCCGAGAAGCGCGAATGCATCCGCCGGTAGGAGATCCGCTGGAGCTGACGCGTCGTCGCCATCGTCCATGATACAGGGTTATACTAGTCAGACATGAATTCCGGTATCAGTCGTTCATCATTTTCGTGAATGGCTCGGCAACCGAGAGGTGACAATGCATCTACTAAAACTCATGGTAGCTAACACTTTTCGACAGTACACACTCACAAAACGGTATGCGGGCACCAGAGCTCAAAGCGTGGTGGAACAACAGTGAGCAGCGATGCTGACCGGTAAGTGGCAGCGACCGCCGCTATTTGTTCTCAAGTACTATGCTTATCGAGCGACGGTCACGTTCGGGTTCTTTTGGCCGGTGTTTACGATCTTCCTTCTCGACCGTGGACTCAGCTACACGCAGATCGGTTTGCTGAACAGTCTCTCAGCTGGGATCATCGTCATTGGTGAGATTCCAAGCGGATATATCGGCGATCGGATTGGCCGACGAAACAGTATACTCGTCGGGTCAGGATTGCTTTCTGTATCGCTGATTGGGTTCACCGTCGTCAAAACGTTCCTTGCGTTCGCGGTTCTCTGGGTGTTTTGGGGGCTTGGATCGGCGTTTCAGTCCGGAAGCGATGATGCATGGTTGTACGAGGCGCTCGAAGATCGCTCGGACGAATCCCAGTACACTCGTATCCGAGGACGTGGCGGGTCGGTCAATCAGTGGATGACTGCCGGAACAACTCTCGTTGCCGGGGGATTGTATAGCCTCAATCCACGACTTCCATTCCTTGCCGGTGGACTACTCGTCGCAAGTTCGATTCCGGTTTTGCTTTCGCTGCCGAAAGCAGGTGAGAACGAGACAGAGGATGACCGATTCACCGTTCTCGATGCACTTCCAGTGCTCCGCCGTCGATTAACCCAGCCGCCACTCCGGTCGTTCGTGGTGTATATGGCGTTGTTCTTCGGAATTATCAGTGCTGCTGACGAGTTCATCCAGCCGATCGCAACGCAAGCACTCTTTCTCTCTCCGACGGGTTTGGGACCGCTCTACGCGGGATTTACTGTCACAGCCGCGATTGCGAGTTACTTTGCCGGCGACATCGAGAAGCTGCTCTCAACGCAGTGGGCTATCCTGTTGGTACCGACGCTGGTGGGTGTGTTTTTCATCGTTCCACTGCTGGCACCGCTTGCAGCGTTCCCACTGTTCTTCGTGATGAAATCCGCAAACGTAGTAGTACGTCCGATAGCTACCAATTATATTAATCGACACGCGGAATCAGTCGGACGAGCGACCATCTTAAGCGCTGCCTCAATGGCGTATGCGCTGGTACGGCTCCCGATGAAGCCATTGAGCGGAGTGGTTGCGGACGCGACGACACCGATCGCCGCGGTCGCTGCCCTCGGCGGGGTGTTTCTGCTCGGAGGGACCATCGTCGTTCTCTGGGAAACACCGGTTAGTGATATCAGGGGTAAGGTGAGCGAATCCACCGATTAGAAACCAGCGCAAGCATCGCTGCACACATAACAGGCGACCGGAATCTGCTCTCCACTGATTCGAGCGACTGTTTCCACAAACCACTGTGACTCGCCAGCGATTTCAACCAAGCACCACGGTCTGATTCCCTTTTTTCCAGTGTTCGAAGGAATTCACGACACGCGTATAATCTCGCATCTGATCTCGAATCTCCTGAGCCTCTGGAAGCGTGAAGAAGCGAGCATCGCTCAC
The DNA here is from genome assembly GCF_000336675.1 of Halococcus hamelinensis 100A6. Lineage (NCBI taxonomy): Archaea > Methanobacteriati > Methanobacteriota > Halobacteria > Halobacteriales > Halococcaceae > Halococcus > Halococcus hamelinensis. Next base: position 36,517 of record NZ_AOMB01000003.1, read on the forward strand.
TTCAGAAGCAGCAGCAACATCGCCGTCAGTATGTGAGTAATCGACGACGTACCCGATCGAAAGGACGTATTTCTCATTTAGCGAGCTATGCCTCGTATCAAGTAAGGTGAGAGCAGCCGGATCGACCTCTAAGTTGGTTTCTTCACGCAGCTCACGAGCAGCTCCTAATGCAGGTGGCTCGTCTGGCTCGAGAGCGCCCCCAGGTGATGCCCATGCACCAACATCCGGGGGAATTGCTCGCTTGATGAGGAGCGCCTTGTTCCTGTCTCGAACGACCACACCAACGCATGGCTTGGCGTTTTGCCAGATGAATCGCTCACAATCAGGACAGTACTGTCGTTCTCTCCCTTCGAAAGACCTCTGAGCGAGTACAGTACCACAGTCCGGGCAATAGGTTGCAGGGCGCTCAGTCATATTTAGCGCTCACTCGGAGCCGTCTTTAGCATATCCTATGGATGGCTCTTCTTGAACCCCCTGTCAGCAACCACTGGGCTATCGACAGAGGTACTTGGAGCTAGAGAGAGCTTCGGGGTTTATTCTCAAGTACGAAGGCTATCGACCCGTGCGGCAGCAAACGGTACCAGCATTTCATCCGGGTGAAGCCCACTATGCATCCCAATTTTTGAGAGAGAATTATCGCTCTCCACGTATCCTCTGCGAGGGATAACGAGTAAATCCGGACACCGCTGATTAAAATACTTGCTCGGTTCTCGATCTCCAAACAACCCCATGTCAATAATTTGCTCGCGACCGAAAACGAGCGGATCAAGCATTGCTAGCTCTTTCTCAAGTTTCGTACGGAGCAGACCTTGGTGTCCCTCTCGGACGTGAAACTGAAGATTACGTGGACCCCCTTGAATTGGAATTGGTTCACTCGATCCATCTGTCTTCAGATGCGCATCGACGTCAAGTGTTCTCTTGCTGATGCGCTCCTTGGGAACTGTGTCTATCTGACCGTGATCAGCCACTAGAAGCAATAATGTTCGTTCTGCCACTGTCGGATCAAGCTTCTCAACAACCTCACGCTCAAGTGCATAGCAGATACTTCCGAGTTGAGCGTCAGTCTGGTCGTGAGAAACGCCTTCTTTATGTGAAATTGAGTCCACATTCGGAAGATAGCAGTAACAGTAGGTTGGTTCTTTAGCGTGTTCTAAGTGCTCACGAACCTGGTAAGCTGCCTGTACGGTATCCTCATAGTTTCGTATTTGAGCTCCCCCATTGACCTGTGCGTCGTACGGGTTTCCCCCGATGCCTTTGGGTAGAACGAGCAGCGACTCAGCGTCAAGACGCTCGTAGATAGTTCGTTCATCGATTAGCGCTGTAGCATCGGTATTCTCGCGAACCTCTGAAAGAGCTGTACGGTCACGGTTTGCAAATAGGAGTGCCTGGACGGTGCCACCTAATGATTCGACATGTGTATTCCACCCCAAGATACCGTGTTCAACTGGCTGCTGGCCTGTGTGAATTGTTGAGATCGCCGCCGCTGTCGCACTCGGGTATCCTGCTGTTAGCGGTGTAACCGTAGCGTGCTTTGCCAATTTTGTCAGGAATGAGTGCTCGTCTCGAGCACGCTGAAAATGGTTCCAACCGAATCCATCGACGAACGCAAGCACGACGTGCTCAATGTCGGTCGCTACGTTCTCAAAAACGGTTTCCGGAAGAGATCTGTCAGCCTCCTCGCCGAAGAGCGATAACACAGTATCTGGAATGTTAGCAAAACAGTAGTCCTCCCAAGCCGGCCTGACAAACCCGGGTGCAAGTTCGTCCTTGCGAAGGTCCTCAGCCACAGATTCGTGAAGCATAGTAGTTACTCAGAAGTCGAGTAACTAAACAATGGGGACGAACGCTGGAGCCGTGAGGGTAATGAATGTATTCCAGTGAGGTCATCTCTATTAGCCGGATATGCGGTCTCTAAACAACGATAGTAGAGCTTTATTGAAACCGAGGAGGTGAACTGCATGGAAACATCGGTGACGCACCAAGCGACATTGCGGATGCACGAATAATGCAGCCAGTTTTACTATGGCAACCAGTCAGCGAATCTCGTCCCGATATATACTGCGATGATTATCAGCGGCAGACCCAGGAGAACAGCCATTGCCGTAGCTGGGAATAATACGACGAAACTCCACCCTACACCACTGAGCGACCATCCTGCTTCAGAAGCCGGGCGAATTACCGACCATCCGTAGGTGACGAGATAAACTATAGCTACCTCAGCAAACATTGCTCCTGGGCAGAGGAAGAAAACAAATGCTAACTGATCGATAACATCGTCTATCGTGACTGGGTAGCGGTATGTCGTCCGAGAGATGAATACTGGATAGGCGATAAGGAGAAAGATAGCTGGAAGCAGTCCGAAATTTAGCCCCGAAAGCGAGGGCGAGAGGTCCAGAGTTGGCCACCATCCAGTCGGTAGTAAAAACGGGAGCGCACTGGATATGATTATCAGCAGGGCGGCGACAAATGAGGAGGTCGCGAGTAACCACCCTCTTCGGTCACTCACAGAATCCTCGGGTTCGCTCACGAGAGGAGTGTGGTTCGAGGAATATTATATGTCTGTGTGTTTGATAGACGGAGGCTATGTGTCGTTGCTATTCGACGACTGCTGCCGCAAACCAAACCGGTACGAATAGTAGAGTGACAAGACGTTAACGAAGACCGGCGGCTACGTGACAGGCGGGTCGGCTGGGGCGTATGTGGTGCTGGTGGGAGCCGCATATCTGATAGCACCTGGACTGGCTGCGAGCGCGGGGGTCGCGACGATACAGGGAATAGTGGTCGCGATCGGCGGGCTGCTGCACGTTCGACGGGGGCGCTCGCTCACGATGATAGACAGCGAGAGCGAAGCTCAGGTATCGACCGAATAGCAGTAGTCGGTAGTACGGGGCGTTATTCAGTACTACCTGTATCTCTACGACCGCTTCGACTCGTCAAAATTCTAGCGACTGATAGCAATACGTGTGAAAAAGTGCTGACGCTTATCGAAACCAACGCTCCAAGACTAAGCATCATGGGTACAAATACCCAGATAGGGACCGTTCCAATGCTGGTTGTGGGTATTTCACTCATGCCGGAGCTGAGAGCGTTCCAAACTGTACTGAGAGTGAATATGCTCACCAGTATACGCCAGACTTGGGCGGCACGATAGAGAGGCAAATGGGCTTGGCGAAAGGACATCCGCCAATCATAGACTCGAATACTGAGTACGAAGAAAACCACGACGAGAGTTAGAACCACCAGGTCAAGAACAAGCAGAACAGCAAAAGCAAATAGAGCATATGGATGGGTTCCCCCGAGTACTATGGCTTGGAATGCTATTGGTGTAACCCAGAGAAAGAAGCTCAACCCTGCGAGCGGGATGAGGACGATCCCCAAGGGAAAGTGGATTGGATCCTCGGCACCCTTTTCGAGAACCTCGGTAGCAAAGTTGGCGGTGCTGTCGATGATTCCCATATTTGTGACCAAGAATCAAATTGTCAAAAGCGTTCATGGGACAGAGTAAAAGGGGTCCACACTGAGCGAGAGAATTGCACCCACAATAACTGATAGAGCGAATGTCGTAGTTGTCCCCTGACTACGATGCCTGCTGTTTCTGTGGATTGTGTGATTCGTTGTGGTAGTAATTGCTTAGTATTGTCAAATTGGTTTGCGCAGAAAACTTATCACCAATTCGAACACACGTCTGCATGATGTGAATACATCCTATGATAACGGACAATGGAGTACGGGTTCGTGGCTAAGTCTTACTAGTAGAGCGATCGGGGTCCTTGCTGGGATCGCTGGTCTATTGGGTGCAAGCTATTTGATAGCCACATCTGTGCTTCCCTATTTCTTCTCTGATAGCGCTGCCCAGGATGCACCAATTTTCTTGATTTGGTCGATTGTCCTTATCGGACTCTCATTCGGGGCTGGGTACGTAGCATGGAATGAGAAGCTGTGGGCCGTTTGGGGGTTCGCTATAGCAATTTCTGTACTTTCGGTAGTCACTCTATTCAGTTTTGGAGCAGTGGCTATTCCGCTTGCTACTCTTCTACTGATCGCTGCGATACTGTCGACTGTCGATCAGATGTTCTGAATTGTGAGTTGTCAACAAATCATTTGCTAGAGTCGTTGTCCGTCTGACGTGAGACGATAAGCTAGATATGGCGAGATTGAGAGCGTGGATGTAACTCAAGAACGTGAACCGATGTCCGGGAGAAGACCCCGGACAGCCGCGTGCATAACACAGTGGGTGACAGATATCTCTGAGATTGGTCAAGGGTGTACAGAAGGGACGTCACGCTAAGAGGGGGTACATCCTTTTCGCGTAGACATCTCACTCTGGAGTTGCTACATTGGTCTGAGACCACCTTTCCTCACCATCGCGAGCGCATGGCGGCGACGAACCCGAGGAGCAAAAGCAGTGCATAGCCGGGAATGTAGTTGGCGAAGTAGACTAGAAAGAGTCCAAGCGACCCCAGCACCACCAGTATGCTGTCCAGTCTATTTGTTGCCTCTGAGAGAGGCTTCACGGCTGGATAGCTCACAAGAGCGGAAAACGAAAGGACACCGAGTACCTCCGGGAGCAGACTCACTGTCGAGAGTGAAGCATGGTTGCAGCCATCGTAGTAGACGATCTCATTGATGCCCACAGACATGACCCGGAAGTCCCTCCCCAACAGACTGGCTATCTGATCAAGAGTGTTGGTGTGGATACAAGCCGCTAATGTGGCAGAGCCCCTGACTGCGAATACCCCACCAATGATGAGAGCAACACTTACAGCAAGCAGGTAAGTGAAACCCCTCGACGAACGGAGCCAGGTCATTCTATTCCAGAGAACAATACCGTACATAAAAAGCCATACGAGAGCTACCGCGCTGCTGGAATGAGACGACAACCGCATTGTAGAGTACTGAGAGCAGGATAATCGATTAGAGACAGATGTGTTCATTCCCCGAATGGTAGTCGGTCATCATGCATTCGACGACCCAGAGCAATTGGTATACCACACACCTCGTACCGAGTGAGCCCCTCAATGGGCATACCAAACGCGGGGAACGGCGGCGAGGCTTTTTATTGGATAACGTGACCACCGACCCCATGCACCCTCAGGATCGGTTGCTTTTCGCCGAGGCGCTCATTGCCTTCGCTGGCGACGCTCGCGATCTCACTGTCCGACAGCAACGAGCCTGGGAGCTCGCCGACCAACTGCTCACCGATGCAGACATCCCGAAAGAAGCGCTCGTTATGCAGGTCGACGAAGAGTGGTCAGGGCCGCTGGATTAGAGCGATTCGCAGGCCTCACCGTCGTCATCAGCGTCCAGACCGGATGGGTCGCTCGGGTCGCTATCGTAGACCTGTTGAGCGGCCTCCTGGCTATCGAAGTCCCCACAATCGTAGGGGTCGCTCGCGTCGCCGCTCGGTGTTGGGGTTGTGACCCCGCCACCACTGCCACCGTTGTCGGATTCAGGTTCTGGGGTCGGAGTAGGCGTCGCGGTTTCCTCGGTGTCGAAGTCCCAGAGCCCGACATCGTTCGAGCGCGCCTCTTCTTCAGTGCTATCGAAGTCCTCACGCAGCGAGAGCGAGGAGTCGTAGACGCGGGCGTAGCCATCCTCGAGTAGCTGCTGGTTGAAGTTCGTCTCACCAAGGTAGATGTACGCGAGCAGGCGACCGTAGCTCCCGCGACGATCGCCCTCGTCGTCGGTCACCACACGAACAGTCTCGCCTTCTAGTTGATTGGTTGCGTAGTCGCTGGCCTGCTGACCCCAGTTGTAGAGGTGGTCACGTGCAGCCTGGGTGTCAGGAATCCCCTCGTATTCGTCAGGTGAGACGTCACCGAGCGATGTTTCGGGTGTATCGACACCAATGAATCGGATGGTGTCGGTCTCGCCATCCTCGAACTCGACCTCAACGGTGTCGCCATCGATCACGCGCGTGACCGTCGCCCGACGAGCGTCACCTGAAACCCCTGATGGGACCGAGACATCAGGTTCCGGGGTTTCCGTTGCGGTTGGTGTCGGTGTCGGCGTCGGGGTAGGAGTGGGCGTTGGCGTTGCAGTCGGGGTCGGAGTCGGAGTAGCGGTAGGCGTTGGTGCTGGGGTCGGAGTAGCGGTCGCAGTGGCCGTTGATGTGGGTGTTGCGGTTGCAGTGGCCGTCGCGGTCGACGTTCGTGTCTGAGTCTGTGTCGCTGTTTGGGTGCTCGTTGCTGTTGCCGTCGACGTTGCTGTCGAAGTGACGGTTGGAGTCGAGGTCGCTGTAGCGGTCGTCGCCTCCGTCGCTGTGGCGGTCGTTGATGGTGCGCTCGCCGCAGTTTCGGTATCGGGGACGTCCGTTTGCTCTCCATTGGCCTCGCCAGTGACAACGGCGGTACTTCCCGATTCCGAACCGGTGCCACCACAGCCCGCAAGAACGAGGGCAGCAATGAGAACGAGCGAAAGCAGTGTTCGATTCATCTGATTATTGTTCTTAAAACAACCACTATGAGTGTTTGGGTGTCTCAACTCTACGCGCTCGCATCAGAGAGGGAATTGTGGCCTAACCATACTCGTAGTTACCCCACTCACCGGGGTTAGTTCTACTACGTGGGGTAAATTCCAAGCCGTAGTCTCCTATCGGGTGGTACCAGCGAGAGTCGAGTCAACAGGAGACTTATACTACTTGGAAGGCTTTCTTTCGGTATGAACCTCGAAGAGACAGTTGATTATCTTGCCGAGGAGCTCGACCTTGAACGTAGCGAGCACGTTCGCGAAGTCGGACAGTCGGTCGCAGAACTTCGCGACTGAACTGGTCAGAACAGTTCTCTGAAATCCCGTTCAACGAGACCTGTCTCCAAATACTGGATGAACTCCTGCTTTGAGGGCCCTGATTTCATATTGCGCTCAGCAGCGCTCTACTCACCCGAGGAGGGACAGGTCTGAGAGCCGGTCGACGAGAACTTCTGTCGCTTCTTCGGCATCCTCAAACTGCTTGCAGCCCGTGATGACGGTCTTCCCCGAGCCAAATAGGAGTGCAACAACTTTGGGTTCCTCCAACCGATAGACGAGTCCTGGGAACTGTTCCGGCTCGTATTCGATGGCTTCGAGCCCGAGGCCGATCGCGATCGCGTTGAGATTGAGTGTTGCACCAAGATCCCCACTCACAACGATGTTCTGAACGGTAATGGTCGGATTATCGTTCACCCTGAGACCCAGGTTGCTGAGTGTTTCAAACGTTGACGCGAGCGCTTCGTGGACTCCGTCGACAGAGTCAGCCCCAGTACAAACCAACTTCCCGGAGCGGAAGATCAGCGCTGTTGCGTGTGGTTCCTCGATTCGATAGATAAGACCAGGAAACTGCTCTGGATCGAAGTCGACACCCTCAAGATCAGTTACCAATGCCTCGAGATCGATTTCTTGGCCGATCGCCGATGAGGCAACGACGTTCTGAATCTCGAGAGCCTCAATGTACGGCTCGACATCCGAGCGCTCAACCATGGGGGTCGTCTAGACTGTGCAATAACAGCCTTAAATAACCATATACCACGGGGACGCTGGGTTCGCTGCGGTCAGCTGCTTGGAGCGCTCTTCTTAATCGTCGGTTGGAGTGATGTAGACTTCCTCATCGACGTAGTAGACATGTCCACGACGATAGAGCACGTCCAACACATAGGTTGCGTCGGCTTCAGTGAACGCTTCGTCCGCAACGAGAACAGCTTTGGCCTCCTCTTTCGTGAAGTCCGCTTCCGAAAACTCGTATTCCATCCTCAGCGTTCTCATCGTTTTGGTCGTCTTGGGCTGCTTCGGATAAGATGTCGAGAGCATCCTGAGCCAGCGGTGACAGTCGGCGCTCCCAACTTATACACAATATTTGGGTCCAAGAGCATGAATCTCTGGATATTTCAGATCAACTGATCCCGACTATTTGGACACAAGGATTCAAGACCGTCGCTGAAATACAATAGGTTTGCATAATGGTTGAAATATCAGATCAGTTGGGGTGTCTCTTTAGTGACTCTATCGAACAAGACGGTGGGTCATATCGAATTGAAGTGCCGAAACGCGAGATCGATAATGGCTCAATCGTCCCCGGAGAGACCTACCGTGTCGCAATTCTCTCAGCCGAGGCAGTAGATGAGGAAAGGGATTCTCAGTCACAATCGCGATCCAATACTTCGGAATCAACGACACAATCGCCACCTGTCAAGCAGGGCGACAAGCGCACGCTATCCATCGAATCAATCGGTGACCAGGGCGATGGCATCGCAAAAGTCGAACGAGGCTATGTCGTCATCGTCCCTGGTGCCCGCCCTGGCGATGAAGTCGAGGTCGAAATCCAGAACGCTCGTGAGAACGTCGCGTTCGCCGAGGTCATCGAAGCAGTCTCGTCAAACACTGATAAGGCGGACTGAGTGAGTTTGGGAAGCCCCACTATACAATGATTCACCTGGGAGCTTATTTCTGCTCTCACTGGTACTGAGTAGCCTGAGCGCATGCTTTCGTCACTAAGCAACAAGCTAAGGGACAGCTACCCGCTTAAGAACGACTGATATGAACGGAAGTCCCATCCGACTTCTCTCGTATCTTTACCTTGTCGCCAGAATCACTTAAAGGAAATACCGGATTTTGACACCCTCATCATGCCGAGGAGCTAGCCAAAAGGTCCGGCAGACTTGGGTCTCGATAGGGATTTCGGCCGTAAGCTGCGTTGTGAAGGCCCTGTTCATCGAGTTGGTCAACGAGTGTTCGCCGTAACCGATTCAGGTTCGTTACACCGAGATCGTGTTGCTCGCAGAGTTCTGTGAACTGCTCATCATCAGTGATCGACTGGAACTGCTCATAGAGGTCGGCGAGTCGCTCGGGCGGTTGTTCTTGGAGCCACTCGTTATCGTGGAGGCCGAGATGATGTTCCCGCTCTCGGTCGACGACATGGCGGATCACGACGAGCGCGACTTTTGGGATGGCACGTTGGCTTCCGAAAACGGTAAGATCGAGATCGACCATGGTACCGATAGCGCGGTCGCGCTGCCAAGGTGTGAGCTCAAGACTGCTGCAGAGTGCGTGCGTGAGGCGGAGCTTCTCGAGACGGTGAGCCTGCTCGCTGTAGCCTTCCATCGCTGGATGGCGCTCCTCGTGAAGTCGACGAATGTTTTCACTGAGGTTGTGTTCGGGCGAATCAGCCTGACCGATGCGCGTCGCGCTCGGAGTGACCAACCCCCATCGGCGCGTGGTTTCGTCACGCTGGAGGTCGGCACGAGAGACGGTACTATCACCGGCTCGCCGACTTAGTTGAGCGAATCTTCGCGCTCGTCGTTCTTGTCCAGAGTAGAGGAGAGCGACTGTGGGACGGTTCCACCGTTGGTCATAACTGGACTTACTATCTGCTCGTGGTTGAAAGATGCGTCTGTGTAGATTTCTATCCCGCAGAGAACCCGGCGTACCTCTCTCGTATCTGTACCTTATCGCCAGAAGCACTTAAAGAGCTAAGCGGTGACCGGCGTATATGCTCTGCAGACGACACAACAAAAGGTGAGGACCCCGACGCTGAATTCAAACCCGGCTTCAATGATGGCCTTGCCGACGCAGTTGCCGGTGCTGGCGCGGACAACCCCCAAATATCAGTAGGAGTTCGTCGTGAAGGGAGATGGCAAAGCGCGTGTGAGACTTCGCCATCACAGGACGTCACCTCAGAGCAACTGATATGCTATCCTGCGAATTACTCCCCATCCATACCGGCATTAAAACCAGCGAAACCACTATCAGAGAAGGTGACGGGTATTTTGATAATCCTGGTTTCTCCACAAATTCAACAGTACTCTAGTCTGCTGAGTCGCCGCCTGCAAAATGAGGACAGGCTATGCCGATATTTTCGAGAGCAATCGCTGAGCGACATCTGGGATGTCGTCGATATCGGCATCCTGGAGTCCGTCCTCGCCAAGAAGTAATCGGAGACGTGGCCGACCAACCTCGATCGGAACTTTCTCCGTCTCGATGAGACCACTCTCTTCGAGATTGGTCTTCCCTCGTGAGAAGGTTGCTTTGCTCGCGACGCCGACCTCCTCTCCCCATTTCGAGATATCATAGAGGAGGAGTTCATGCTTGGCAGCCACGAGAAGACAGGCATCAACCACACCAAGAGTCTCTTCTTCACGAGTGCTTCCGATAGCGTCGAGCATCGCTCGAAAGTTCGCCTCGACCTCTGACCCAAATTCCTCACTCAGGGTTTCTTCGACTCGTGAGCGTGCTGGGGTTCGGAGCGAGAATTCTTCGGCCTGGTCCCATCGCTCGTCCCATTTCTCGTCTACTGCAGCAACGAATTCCTCGTGCTCGATCGGAAGTCCTGCGGTGTGCTCACTGGCGGTGACGAGCGAGATAACTGACTCTTCGGTGATGATCAACTGGTTTTCGGATACGCTTTCACCCGTCCGTATCGAGAGTGCTTCGTTTTCGACGAGGTCTGCAGCCTCGCTCGCCAGGATGAAATCATCCCGAACCCACTTCAAAACGGATTCAGTCGTCAGGAGCTGGACGTTCGGTGGATCATCCCTTTCCCCAAGTTCGGTGATAAGCGCCTCTGTAAGAGCTTCATCAAACCCAGTGCAAAGGAGGTCGCTTGACTCATTTTCGAGGATCGCATCGAAGAGGGTTGTTTTGGACGTCTCTACAATGGTTTGGCGTAAAGCCATGCTCAATGTTTGCTTTGAGACTTTATCGGCCTTTTGCCTAAGTAGCAAAGGTATTGTCCCAGGATTCCAGTGGTCCTATGAGGTTTAATTGTGATAGTAAGACGATTGAAAGCTCACGGGCGACATTTAGCAGACATTCTTCTAAAAAGACCCATCTCAACTAACTGTTCTATTGTAGGATATGACTCCACCATAGCTACAAAGCGGAGTTCAGGTTAGCTGAGTATATCGTGGTGAGCGGTTTATCAGTTGCTGACAGTAAGATTCTTTTTCCCAGCGCAGGAAACCTGGGGTGCGGTCTACGCCTCACTGCGGAGTTGAACAACATCACCGTACCACAAACTACCCCCATTCGATGTCTAGATCCTCATGCCATCAATGACTCATTGAACCTTTGGCTCACGGATTCAATGATTCATTGATTCGCGTCCTCTTTTGCCAACTCGCGAATTTTCTCTTTTGTCTCTTCCTGATGCTCCCCGAACGCTATTTCGAAAACACCCCGATAGAAATGCTTGTTTTTCTCGAGCGTAGCGTTCTCTCGTTTCAGCTGCTTTTTTAGCCGAGTAAATGTGATCTCGATGTCCTCACTTTGGTCTGGCTCAACATATATCGTAGCTGAATCCCAGTCCTCCCGAATGTTCAATGGTTCGTCGTCTGTTTTCTCTGTCTCTTCAGCTGGCGGTTCAGTGGCCGCCGCGTCAGCAACCCTCTGTGGGCCTGGTTGCTCTTTGGTAGGAGTCTGAGATTCTTGCTGCTCTGTATCCGGTGTAGTCGTCATTGCCCCATCACCGGTTGTGTCGCTGTCTTCCTCTACCTCCTCTGATGGGTCCTCAAATCGTTCGTCCATTCCTCGGGGCATACTTATGCCTCCACCTGGGTTTTGTCGAACGCCCGTTCCATTGTCTCAGCAATCTCTATGAAGAGATCGCGTTCTACTTGCTGTTCGTTCGCATCTTCCCACTCGAAGATATCACAGCCATTGTCCCAAGCGCGCTGGATTGCAACCCGCATTGGAAGCTTAAAAATCGGTGCTAATGATGCATATGAGTTATCAAATTCATCGAGGAATTTCTTTGATTGACCATCATCACGATACATATTCGCCAGTAGTCCTACGATCGCAATTTCTATCTGTTGGTTGTCTTCGATGGATTCCAGCTGATCCCAGAGATCGTCTAAGGCATCTCGTGATGTGGCCTGGGTTTGTGCAGCCAAAAACACGTTTTGAGCCGCGATGAACGCTGCATCCGTTAAGACCGAGAGATCTGGTGGACAGTCAATCAGGATGAAATCGTACTCGTGGCTGTCGGCAACCAACTCCTCAAGAGCTGTTTTCAGCGTAAGACGGGCGCTTGCATCGTCCATCCAGTCTCGAGCAAGTCCCATATCCTTGTGACTCGGCACTAAGTCGAAGTTCAGGTGGTCGTACTCATCAGCGTGAAGCACTATCTCTGAGAGCGTTGTGTCATGTGTGCGCGGGTTATCCACGAGAACATCAAGGAGATTTGCGTCATCCGTGGCGAGAGTATTTGGAAGGTCGTTCTTTGGGCTTGACGGATTGTTCTCGTCGCCTGGACCCAGCCCTAGCCCTTTCGTCATATCAGCCTGCGGGTCCATGTCGATTGCAAGGACATCGTGACCGCGAGAAGCCAGCGCTGCTGCACTGTTTATTGTCGCCGTGGTCTTCCCGGTACCGCCCTTCTGATTGCCGAAGGCAATAGTAGGAATGTTGGTCGACGGCCTGACGCCCCACCCCTGAGGTAACTCGGTCATGATTCGATCATTGAATCAATGACTCATAAATCTACGTCAGACATTCCATGATGTCCCAGAATCCTCAGGCGCTGAATTCGGCGTTGTACCATCTGAAGAGCCAACTTGTGTACGTTTAGCTGAAATCATTGAATCATTGAGTCAAAGAATCAAATACTCAGGGAGTTAACGATCTGGGGACGATCAGCGAGTCAGTGAATCAATGATTCATTGATTCACTGCATCCGATAATCATTGGTTCTGTGACTTCGATAAGTCCGATGAGCCAAGAACGATACTATGACCAACTCAGTGAGTTCATGATTCAGCATATTATGGATTCCAACAATCAATGAATCACTGATCCTGTGATCACAGAAGCCTCGTTAGAGTTACTCTGTTCTGGAGCTGCAACCGACTCATCTGGTTTGAGCAGCTGCGTTCAGCGAGCCGGTCAGATAGCTTGGTCGCTCATGGAGAGAAGAATAGCAGGCGCAATCTAGTGAGCGAAGGAATCTCTCCTTATATAACAGCTTGATGGAAGGGTAGTTACATAAGGGAGATATACAACCTATCGAGTCGCTCATACCTGCTTGTTATCAATATATTCGGAGGTGAGCGTACCATCGTCTGTGCGGTAGTAGAGATACTTGTATGGGCCGTGCTTTTCGCCCTTCTTCATACACTTACAGGTTTCATCGCCACAAGTTACTTTCTCCATGACCACTGTTCCCTGTCGTCCTCCGTTTGCGTCCTCGATGGGTTCGGCATCCTTCGGAAGATCTGCGTCCTCGATCGGTCGTTGCTTCCACTCGATTAGTTCGTCGATGAAGGCTTGTGCTTCAAGTAGCTTTTCGACGTTCTGTTTTGGGATACCCTCCCGAAGGTACTTCGGTAGCGATGATGGTGCTGTTGGAGGCGTTCGGTTGGGCATGAGCTTCCTTATGTAACATATCCGTGTTCATAAGACCTCCGACTGTTACATAAGGCTCGGCGATAATAGGTCCGGCCACGATGGTTGAGCTCAGTTCATATGTTTCAGACTGCACTAAGAGATTGTCTGCTGATAACGGAAAGACTGCTAAGACACACACCGTGTGCAAAGTGATCTGCTGGGCAAGGCGATGAGAGACACACACCGTGTGCGAAATGAAATTTCGAACAGAGAGATGAACGAAGTCCCGTTAGAAGCTACTGCTGGGAATACGTCAGAGCACTCCTATGAGGTTCTAGGTCGAATGAGGAATTTGTGTCATTAGCAACAAAAAAACAAAATAGGAGCTAATTGTTTCCAAAGAAGTCATCTATCTGTGCATCGACAACAGATCTGATCAACTCCTCATCGTTTTGAATTTCTTCGATACGAATATCAGCCTGAAGTGTTTCTGCAACTACCTCTGGATCGTCGATGAAAGTGTATTCCTTATGGACTCCGTTCCCGTAGCCTCGACCCCGCTTTTCGGCGGTGACGAAGTTATAGGTGCCAGCTTCATTCATATACCGTAGATACGAGTCACGTGACTTCTCATCTGCATCTAGCAAGTTTGCGAGATATTGATAGACACGATAGGCAACCGTACTGGGAACAGCGTTGAGATTTTGCCGTGAGTAGACAGGAACGATCGCTGTAGCATAGAGAGAGAGCTTTTTTTGCGTTGACAGCCCTTGCATCTGAGTCAGAGTCCGGTCGCGTTCTGATTCTTTCTGTGCATTTCGTACGTGATCCTCATTTACGGTGCTGTCTCCCTGTCGATCCGCGATTTCACCTGCTTTCCGGAAGAGGTCGATCGCTTTCCGTGCGTCTCCATGATCTTGGGCTGCAAAAGCCGAGCTCAAAGAAATAATACCGCCTTCAAGTACGTTTTCCCGGTAGGCATCACTCCGACGTTCAAGGATGGCTTGGAGTTGCTCCGCGTCATAGTCAGAGAACACAACATCTTGTGGATTGAACGAACTCTCTGCTCGTCCATCGAGATCCTCCATAAATCGAGGGTCATTCGTGAGAGCTGCGACCGATACGTGGCCCTCAATTCGGCCTAGTTGCGAGGCACGCGAAAGCTGGTAGAGGAGTTTCGAGTAGGCAGGTTCGTCGTTCGGATTTCGCTTCCTGCCAATTAAGAGATCGATTTCGTCTAGGATAATGATGACTGACGCGAAGTGATTGCTCAGAATTTCATAAAATCGATTTAGCTTCTGGTCAGTCGAGATACCACTCTGGGGAACACCTACTTCGACACCAGCTTTCTTTGCAGCGTTCTCAACCAATCGGTAGACTGCGCGGTCGTGGGAGTTGATCGTCTGGCAGTTGAGTTTGATAATCCCAAAGCGATCATCCTGAGACTGCGCAAGCTCGAGTACCTGCTGGCAGACCGCATTGATAATAAGTGATTTTCCAGTGCCAGATGGACCATAGAGAAGCATGTTAGGAGGACGGTTTCCCTGCAGTGCTGGTCGAAGGTAGGTGATGATATCGTCTAACTGGTCGTCACGGCCGACGATCCTGTCTTCATCAATGAGTGCATCCAGATCCAAGAGTCCCTTGTCGCGGAACACGGAATTTTGAGCCCCTTTCTGTAGACGGCCTTTAATGGACTGTGAGAGAGGTTGTTGATCGTTGCCGTCAGCCATGCTAGCGGGGTATTGCTCGTCCTACAAATAGATGTGGGAACCACGTGCGAGATTAAATCTCTTGAATATGACGGGTAGAAGCTCTGGTTGGTGACCCGGTCGACAGCAAGTAGAAGCCGTGGGCGAAGTCAATCCGGCGGCCCACCCACCGTGTGCGATATGAAATGCTGTAGGTCGCCCTATTGATGTTGGAATTCGTCGGTGGATTCTAGTGTTGAGAGACCACACCCACCGTGTGCGATATGAAATGTGGAGGACTGTCTCTCCTGAATAGACGAGGAATAGATTAGGAGTTCTTAACGAGCTACTCCCAGCTATTCAAAGACTAGTAGTTGGAGATCTATTGTGCATGACTTTCCCACTACGGACCATATTTATTTAGCTAGTACCTAAAGCTTTCCCTGTTTCTAGTTTTCAGTACCCGTTCTGTAGGAGAGTGCGTTGTGGATCGGGGTATCACACTGTCTTGTCTACTCGAATCCGTAGATAGTGACTCCCCTTCTTTCTTCAAATCATATCGCACACGGTGGGTGGGAGTTGCTTTTCTCTTACCCCGGAACTACAGCACCAAGTAGATCCGCTATTAGTCACTAATATGGTAAGTAACCCACGTAAGAGTGCAAGAAGGGCGCTTTCCCACCCACCCCAAACTACTGCGTTCAGTCTTCGTCTGAGTCATCGAATACGACACGTGTGTATACTGGCGACCACCGGACTGTACTCCGACCAGCCTGCTTTGAAACGAGTTGCGCTCGCTGCGGTTGCCGTTGTGGCTGCAACGAGAAGAACCCTCAACGCGGATCGTGTACCAGTAACACAAGCGAAGGACACAGGGTGATTTTCAGAGAACGGTTCAGTTCGATGGCTGTTCAGTGTCGCCTGAGAGCGACGATCCGGTTCCGCTGGTCGGCCCACCAGAGGAAGACGCCGGCCGCGAACCCAACGATCAGGACCGCGATAATTGAGCCTTCGAATCCGTATGCTCCACCGCTGAGCCAGGTTGGTCCAGAGGTTTCTCCAACCAGCAGCGACACGTCGTTGGCAACTTGGTTGCCCGAAACGGCAATGCCGAAGACCGCACCCTGCGTGAAGTTCCACGCCGCATGGAGCGCGATCGGGAACCAGAGTCGGCGAGTGTAGACGTACGCCCCACCGAGCATCAAGCCAGCGACGAAGATCGACCCGGCCGTCCAGAGCGTTGCATTGGGAGTCACAACGAAATGGAATGCGGCGAACGCGAGCGATGACCCGACAAGTGCGACCCAAGTGCCGAGGCGTTCCTCAACCACCCGGAGCAACACGCCACGGTAGATGATCTCCTCAATCACGGCGAACCAGAGCGAGCCTGCGACGGCCGGGATGACGACCATCCAGGGGTTCGTTTCGATGACGGTGTATCCACCGGCTAGCCAGACGACCCCTAGAGGGCGAACAGGGCACTACCGAGGATGGCTCCGAGATCGAATTCCCGAATGGCTCCTTCTCGACTGAGTTCATCCACAGGTCGAGCTTCAACGAATCGGACGTATCCAGCGTAAGCAACGACCATCGCAAGGACGGCCGTAAACTGGACAGTGAAGCCGGCAAGAACCGAGTCCTGTGGTGCCAATCCGAAGACTTCTTCGAACAGTGTGAGCGCGCCGTATCCACCGATGAGAGCGGCGAAGACAACGACACCCATGCCGAGCACGATGCGCGTCAAGGGAAACTGAACGATACGCTGGCGGAGTGAAATCCGAGTGATTTCAGGCTGTGATACTGCTTCCTGGGTGGAGAGTGATTGTTCCATGATTCTGCTGAGACAGCTATTTGACCGCTAATACGCTGAGGGTGTAATCACCGAAGTAGATGATGACAATTGTTACCCGCTGTACGAGCAATGATAGATATCTTAGTACTATATGGTTGTGTAGCATAGTACACATTCTGTGATATGCCATGTTCTTGCACCCAGTACTCAAAAAGGCGGTAGTATCTCGGTGGCGGAGCAGCAGCGAACGGTCGAGCCTTGTGTAACATCTCGGTAGAACAACCGTCTCTTGTGTTACATAAGGTATAGCTGACGCCGGAAGCGCGGGGTGGGAGCGGTGGTCGAGGAGCAGCGGAACCTCCGGAAACAGTGGTGTGCTAGCGGTGGCCGACAGCGAAAACCAAACCAGTCTTTCTATCCCGAGAATATATGGCATGAGAAAACACAAACTCGACTATGGCCTCAATGTACGGTCCTAGCTACGTGATTATCGGTATAATCTTCTCCGTGATCCTCGGTGGCTACGGGCTGCTAGAAGGTGCGATGGGCGCAGTCGTCCTCGGTGCCCTGGGGTTCATAGCCTGTCTCGGGCTTCTTGGCCTTGCACGATACAACGGTGACATCTAAGCCCCGCCTGGAGCGGCGGCCGAGAGCTACGACAGCAGCGCTCAGCTGTTATGCCCAACAATATCGAGGATAACGCGGTTCTCAAAGTAAGTCAATGAACAGAAAATTTAAGCAACCAACGTTAAGTTCGTATTATGGCCTCTGAACGAGCACGGAAATTCGTTGGCGGAGCGATGGTCCTGGTCGGGTTATTCCAAGCGGCTCTGTATGCTACCCGGTTGGATTGGGTCAGTATCGGAATCGGCATATTCTACACAATTCTTGGGGGTGATATATCTCTGGGTGGAAGTCTACCGTTACAAGTAGACCTTTACTCAAACTATTGCTGACGAGCCACCACTACCGCTTCTGCCTCAGCAGTTTTGTTCACCCCGGAGGGGTGAGGGGTTCGAAGCTCTGGCGGTCGCCACGTCGATCCCGATGTCGGGAGCGCCGGCAGCGCGGTCGCGGTCAGCAGGCGGCAAGCGTCACAGCGACGTGGACCGTCCGACGACCGCATTCCGCGACAGCGACCGCCTCAGCGTTTTTATTCCTCAGACAGGGGTGAAGGGTCGAAGTCAATCAGAAGGCTCATCCCAAGCAGTCGCAGTCAATCCGAGTGATACAACATGTCCGTCCAGTCCACCAGTGGTTTGATCGTTGAAGAGTTCCAGAACAACGCGGGCGTCGACATCGACGGCGAGGAAGTACGCGAGAAGATGAACACCCTCGTCGAGGACTATCAGGTTCCCGAGCAGGAAGCACGGCGAAGCGTCGTCAACGGGCTCCTCGACGAGCACGACATCGACCAGGATGCGTTCTACGCCTCGGACGACGGTGGCAACGAGCTCGTCCAGGTCGGTGACATCGACGAACCCGAACAGTGGATCGACATCGAGGTCAAGGTCGACCAGCTCTGGAAGCCGAACTCGGAGTCGATGGCCCAGGTCGGCCTCGTGGCCGACGAGAGCGGTCGAACGAAGTTCATCAGCTGAGAGAAGTCGGACCTTCCGGAATTGGAGGAGGGACAGGCCTACGCCTCTCGAACGTCGTCACCGATGAGTACGAGGGCAACTTCTCGGTAAAGCTCAATCGTACCACCCAGATCGAGGCGATCGACTCGGAAATCGATACCGACGCCGCCAACGAGGACGTGACCTCCGAGGGCGCGTTCGTGGCCATCCGGCCCAGTAGCGGCCTCGTGAAGCGCTGCCCCGAGGACGACTGCACGCGGATCATCCAGGACGGCGAGTGCTCGGCCCACGGGTCGGTCGACGGTGAGTTCGACCTCCGGATGAAGGCCGTCTTCGACGATGGCAACGAGATCGAGTCGATCATCTTCGATGCCGAAGCCACGGAGGCCGTGACCGGGATGACCGTCGACGAGGCGACTGACATGGCGATGGACGCTCTCGATCAGAGCGTCGTCGTCGACGAGCTCCGTCAGCACGTGCTGGGTCGCTATTACGAAATCGAAGGCCCGGTCGTGGGCGACTACCATCTGGCCAACGAGGTCAGCGAAATCGGCCCGAACGACGCTCTCGAGGCGGATGCGGCGCGCGTCTTCAGCGAGCATTTCGAAGCGTAAACGGACGGATCGAATCGTCGTCGGCCCTGACCGGCCGCGACAGCATTTTTTAAGCCCCGAAGGGGTGCAGGGGTCGAAGAAAAAGCACCTCGTGCAGTGATTCAAATGAGTCAGAGTGACAACGGTAACAACAGCCGACAGACAGCCAAGCGCGTGTTCGCGAGCGAGTTCGAAGACGCAACGGACGTCTTCCAGCCGGGCGACAGCGAGCGCAGTCCGAAGTACGCAATGCTTCCCTCCGGGGAAGCGGCGAACCGAGTGTTCGTCGTCGGGACGCTCACCGACTGTGAGGACATCTCGAACAGCTCGGATTTGGAGTACCTTCAGGCTCGGATCGTCGGGCCGACGGGGACGTTCTTCGCCTACGCCGGGCAGTACCAGCAGGAGGCGCTGGGCGCACTCCGAGGCATCGAGGCTCCGGAGTACGTGGCTATCGTCGGTAAGCCCCGAAGCTACGAAACGGACGAAGGCGAGACGCTTGTTTCGCTCACGCCCGAGTCGATCACGGTGGTCGAGGAAGGCACTCGCGACCAGTGGGTCGTCGAGACCGCCGAGCACACCCTCGCCCGGATCGAGGCGATGGAGGACGTCGAGATGGGCGCAGAGGCGAGTCCCGATATCCAGCGAGCACTCGACGTCTACGGCGACGACGAGGACTTCGACCTCGGTGAGTACGAGCAGGGCACGAAGGAGGCACTGGCGCAGGTCGCGGGCATCGACATCGAAGAGAACGACGACGACGAGGAGGACGGCGAGGAGTAGGCAACGAGCCCGCTGGAGTTTTCACCCTCTTTTTTTGTGTGTTGCCACCCGCGCCTTCGGCGCGTCCTCCCCAGCCGACTCACTCCCTCCGGTCGTTCGTCCCTCGCGCGTTCTCCCGGCAAGGCCGGGATTCATCGCGCGCCGCAGCTCCGTGTAGTCCAAGTGTTTACAGTAGTTTTGTCTCGATTGTCGTGTCAGCACTTGGGACGCTTATCGTCTACAGAGGTATGGGGAAGGACCTCGAGACAGAGGGCTCACGAGTGGTCCTAATCGTGTACGTGTTTTTGGCGTCATTGGCCGCTGGGCTTGTCGGTGGCCTCGCCTTGCTCTTGCTGGTGATTCCGGGTATCTACGTCACGCTCAGATTCCAATCCACGACCGCAGCTATCATGCTCGAAGAGCGAGGCCCGGTTCGTGGTCTGCAACGGAGTTGGGGTATCAGCGGGGGAAACGTCTGGACGATTTTCGGTGTGGGCCTCGTATTTTTCGTGGTGTCGATGATCTTTTGGGGTGGTGCAGTACTCGCCACAGGCGGGATACCGACCGGGACGACTGCTGAGGTGGTGCAAGGAATCGAACAACAGGCCACCTACGGGAGTGCTGTCCAATACGTCTTGACGGGACCGATACAGCTCTGCTGTACGGTGTATATGTACGAAGCCTTCAGAGCGAAGTAGGAATTCTGGCATCTCGAACCCAAAGGCTGTGATATGCCGCTCGGACGTTTCAAATACACAAGTGGCCGTCAATATAGGCATTTCATCCAAGCTAAGTGCGTGACTGAATGGGGATTGTACTCGTGTAGTCAAGTGTGAGGTAACTTTGTTCATGTCCGAGATTTCCTTTTAAACCGACGCTACTACTGGCTCTGGTACAATGAACAATTCATACACACACAGGGAGGCGTAGTAGCGGATCGATACCTGTACCGTTATCACAAACCCCTTCTATTATTCGCCTGGTCAATGCCGTATTCTGAGGAAGAACTGCTTGACGAGCTTGATTCTCTCGCAGATGACCTCGGTCGTACGCCCCACCAGCGCGATGTGAACGACCGAGAAAGCGTGCCAAGTAGTACAACGTACTACCATCGCTTTGGGAGCTGGAGTGATGTCTAGTGGCCGCCGGTCTCAAACCAGACCCACGTGGGAGCCGTGTTGCTGATGATGACCTCCTTGAAGCGCTCAAAACGCTCGCTGATGAACTTTCCGTACCACCGACAGCTGATGATATAGATGCACACGAGGGAACGCCATCGAGTGACACGTATGTCAGGCGCTTCGGCTCTCTAAGTGAGGCGCTGCAAAAGGCCGGCATTCGGCACGCACCATGGCAATCGAACCAGTGCTCAACCGAACAGCTACTCACTAAACTTCGAGCTCTTGTGACCGAATTTGGACGGCCACCCACATGGGATGAGATGAGACGACATCACGATTCTCCAGATCCGAAGACCTACGCTCGCCGATTCGGCTCTTGGTCGAGCGCAATTCGTAAAGTCGACCTCGAAACCGATTCGTCAGAAACAGATTAGAGATAGTTCTGAATCTCTATTCGTTTCTTTGAGCTACGAAGTCTGAAATGTGGGTTTAGAGAACCTCTCTGAACCGTTTCAGAGCGCTCACTGATCGTCGCCGTGGCGGGTGAGACACTCCCGAAGCCCCGCCACCTCGACCGCCTCGACGTCCGGCGCTTTCACCGCCGCCTGTCCTTTCCCGAATTTCGGGATGTCACGGGCAAACTCCGGCGGGATCGACGGCACTTTCTGGACCACCTCGGCTCGAAGCCCGAGAAAGACGTTCGTGTTCGTCTGTTTCAGTACGTCGTCGTCGATGTCCTCGGGGTTCTGCGTGATCATCATCATCCCGAGTTGGTCCTTTCGGCCCTGTCGCACCGCGTCTCGCGCCTGATTCACGATATACTGACCACGGTGGTCGTCGCTGCTCGGTGTCGACAAGTAATTATGAGCCTCGTCGACGGCCACCATCAACGGCGTATCCGCCACGTTCGTATCCACGCTATCGGATTTCAGCTTGTTCTCGATGATGTACGAGAGCACCGAGAGCACCACTAGATCCTCGCGGCTACTCGTCAGATGCCGCGTCGGGATCACCGTGACCTGTCCCGGCTCGAACATCCGGTGGGCCACCTCGTCGAGACGGTTCGCATCGGCGTCGAACACCGCTCTAAATTCGGAGCGCTTCACCCGCCGCATCACCGCACCCCACGTTCCCGACCCTATTTCGTTGCGCTCTCGGAGCGGGCTCTCCTCGTAGTCGTTCTGATTGAGGAACTGAATGAACCCGTTGTAGGTCGGGACGGTCCCATCGTCGTCGACGAGCGAGGGTTCGCCGTCCTCCACTTCGTCGGGCTCGTCGAACTTGTCGAAATAGTCGTCGAGACAGTCCCGGAGCGCCCCCCGAGTCACGGGAGTCGACTTGTACGGCATCAAGAGCTCGGGATGCTCGTCTGCCAGCGAGAACGGGATCGAGAACGGGGAGTGCTCGCCGGCGTCGTCCGGGCTCGATCCTCGAACCGTGGGCGCGTAGACCTGTAGGTCGTCGTCGAGCCCGCCGACGTTGATCGGGCTATTTCGCAACTCCTCGCCGAGTTCCGCTTCCTCACCGCCGGGCTGGAGCGCGTCGTTGTCGTCGCGCATCTGGTAATACTCGTTCGCCGGATCGAAGATCACGACGCCGAGTTCTTTGTGGGCGTCGTCGGTGGGATAGCGTTTCCCGCCGATGAACTGCCGGAGTAGGTTCTTCGTAAAGTGGGTCTTCCCTTTCCCGGTCGACCCGGCGACGAGCGTGTGTCGCCAGATAGCGGGTTCGCCGCTCTCTACATCGAAGCCACCCGATCCATCCGGTACGCTGCCGGGGTTGTCGATGTAGTAGGGGACCGTGTTGCCAGCAACGGTCTTGCGCTGGCCGGCGACCGCGAGGTGGCCACAGAACACACCCGAATGGGGGATGTTTAGTCCTGTTCGGAGGAACGCCTCGTCTTCCGTGAGCGTCACATCCGCATTGGGCTTCGGGATCTTGCTCACGATCCCGCGTTCGTACTTCTCCTCGGCTTCGACGGCCGTCTCGTCGGTCTCGATCGAGGCGATCGGGTCGAGCTCCGCGACGAGCACGTACTCGCTCTCGTCGACGCTCTCCTCGCTCACGATGTCGTGGTGGGCATCGGAGGTATCGTCGAGGTCCGTATAGGGTTCGTAGCGGAGGGCTTCCACAGCGGCGAACAGGCTCTCGCCACCGGGGTAGGGCACCTGCACGTAGTCGCCCATCTGGACGTCCTCGCGGCGGTCGGTGGTGATGTACGCCTCGACCAGATGCTCGGTGCGACCGATACGGATGTTGTTGCCACCGAGGATGTGGCCCACCTCGTCGTCGGCTCGCTCGGTGATGTCGCTATCAACCGACCGCGATCCGATGGCCTCCTCGCCCGCACTCTCGCTCGCCCCGGCTCCGACGGATTCGAGCGTCACGGTCTCGGTGTCCGTGCCGCCGTCGCTCTCTGCACTCTGCTCCTCGGTCGTGTCCCCATCGCTCTCGCGGTCTTCGGGGAGGTCGAAATCACTCATCGTCGGGCTCCATGCCATTCAGGTCGTCCTGACTCCAGCGGCCGTCCCAATTGTAGTTCTGCGTCGGTGCGCTCGACTCCAGTACCCCACGGATCGTCTTCCGATTACCCTGTGAGATACCGGCGATACGGTCGGCTCGCTTCACCGCCTGCGGGACGTCGCGGCGCTTGGCGATCTCTTTCAGGGCTTTGTTCTGTATCTCGTCGCGCACTTCCTCGTCGTCGAGCACGAACAGCAAGGGCGTCTCGACCCGGAAGACGAAGCCCTGCCTCGGCAATCTCACATAGAAAAACGCCCGCCGGTAGTCGCCCGGCTCACCAAATTCGAGGTCCTCCGCGAACGGTTCGAGGATCTCCGTATCGCCGAGTCGGCCCGCACCGAGCTCCGTCGAGACGAACCACGACGTGTAGGTGAGGTCGTTGAGCGTCCCACCCTGTAGCACCTCGGCGATATACTGGTGGTCGCGCGTCCACGACACGTCGGGCCGGAGGCCGTTTTCGTCGACGACGCCGTGCTGGCGGATCTTCTCCTCCAGCGAATCGACGAGTTGGGCGGTCGTCGACGTTTTGACGACGCCAACGACGGGGTAGCCACGGTCGTACTGTGTTTCCACGACGTCGATGTAGTTTGCGACGATCTCGCGGGGAATGTCCCACGACGCGGCGGGCGACGTGATGCCAGCGTTGTCGAGGAGCACCCAATAGAGCACGCCCAGCGGGTAGAGCGACCCGTCGAGGAACAGCGGGCCGTCGACTTCATCGAGCATCCGCCGGGCGTGTTCGCCCTCGGCGAGCGATTGGGCCACCGACGACACCGCTTTCGAGAGGTTTTGCGTCGAGTCCCCACCCGCATCGTAGGTGACGAGTTCGCCCTCTACGGGGCTATCGGGGTCGGAAAACTCCTCGCCGCGAATACTGGACTCGCCCTCGTCGAAATAGACCACGGTCTTGACCGTGCCGGCGCGTTCGGCCTCTCGATCGACGCCGATCCCACCCACTCCGAGTTTGGCGTAGGCGGTATCCATAATCAACCCGTTTGTGTACTCCGTGCCGGTGAGCGTCGAGGCGTCGATAGCGTAGGATGGGCCTTCCCACGGGTCGTCGCTCCAGTTGCCGAGGTCGGCGATCGGCGTCTTTGCGATCCACGGCTCGTCGATCGACTCGACGCCTCCCCCCGGCTTATCGAGGTGCTCGAACAGTTGGCGAGCGTAGTCGGCCTGCTCGCGGCCCTGCCGAGGGACGTGTTCGTCGATCCGGCCGCATATCGCCCGGACGAGCGACAGCGCTTGTGCGTCCATCTATCGAACGCATACAGCGACATCTGCCTTAAGTACCGGCTCTCCGGGCATCGAATCGGGGTGGAATCGGAGATTGAGAACGCGATCGGGCGGCACCGATTCTCGCGCCCGGGGCTAGTAGCACGTCCCGAGGTGGTTCACATACACACCTACACGAAACATTGCGGCGAGCCAAATCACAACCGCAGCTGCCGAGCCGCCGATAACGATTGTGTGAGCACAATACTGGCCCATGAACTTCGGTGCGACTGCCTGCGTCCAAAGCAAAGTGTAGCCGATCCACAATCCAGACAGGATCAGCGCTTTGTTTCTGTACCGGCGTCGACGCTCGTAATTCGGGTACATATCGGCTGTGTGCAGTCGTCCACCATACAGGTTGGGGGAAATCTCACTATCCGGCCGTTCGACACACACCTGTCAAAAGTTCTGGTTTTATCAGGTCGGGGCGCGTAGGTGGGGATTATGGCGTCGATATTCGAGCGCGATCAATCGACCGTGGGGACCGCCGTCGGGATCGCTGTCTGTGTCGTGGCTATCCTCGGCTCGCAGTTCCTCGGTTGGGAGTGGGGGTCGGGGCAACTCGTGCCGGCGATAATCGGTATCGCAGCGGTCGTCGCGGCCGGCGTGCTGGCCTACCAGCGTCTCCAGAACTGAGCGAGAGCTTCAGTAACGGCGGGTTTTTTCGTCCTAACGAGCGTGCCTGTGCGGTGGTAGGAATAACCGACGAGCGCGACCACCCACAGGACTGCGCCGACGAGAACGGCGTCCATAGATATTGCGTAGCCGAGGTTCCATCCGAGAACGAGGAACTGGACGGCGGCGAGCAGCAGCAGCATCGTCCCGATGGCGGTCACGACAAACACTCGTTCGTCGTCCGGCGGGTCGTAGTGGGCGGCGACTCGCAGGATAGCGAGCGACCCAAGCATGACCGCGGGGATGAGCGCCACCGCGATCGCTTTCGGGACTACTGTATTGGGGTCGCCACTCGCCGAGAAGTGAATCGCTACCTGTGAAGGAAGTTGACTCCAGAGCGTGAGACTGCCCAGCAGCGTGAGGGTGGCGATAGCGGTACCCACTAGATCAACGCGATTCGGGCGGAGGTTCATGCTCTCTTGATGATCTTCTCATGGTGGCGAATTGAATCTTTGGCCGATTCAGGTTTGTAGTTATCCGAGAAGTTTCAATACGCTACCCGGTAGACGTGTATCCAATGGACGCCCGCGAACTGATCGAGCACATCTCTCGAAGCGACCGACGACTCGACATTTTGTGTGCGCTGCGAGAGCGCTCGGCGAAACCCGGCGAGTTGGCCGACCGCGCCGACGTCGAGCGCACACCTGTCTACACCGCTCTCGAAGACCTCGAAGAATCCGGGGCTGTCGCCTCGATCGACGGCCGGCGAAAGCTCACCGCCGCTGGCGATATTCCCGTCGCCGAGACGCTCGACGCCTGCGAAGCCGTTGGCCGCGAGGCGATCTTCCACCTCGCCTCCTCGACCGATAACAATCGCCTGCGGATTCTCGGCGGGCTCGCCGACTCGCTCTCGCGTGGTGAAATGGTCCACGACGACTCCTACCCATCGCGTTCGACGATTAACCGAACGCTGGAGGATTTCGAGGCGTTCGGCTGGATCACGCCCCGCCCGAACAGCACGCTCACGAAAGCAGGCCGGGCGGTGTACGATGCCTACACCGAGCTCGATCGCGTCGTGAACATCGTGGTGGATAAGCTAGTGTATCTCCGGCACGTCGACCCCTCGAAAGTCGACATACCCATCGACCTGATCGACGACGCGCGAGTGGTTCGCTCGCGTCCGAACCGGCCACAACGGGCGGATGCTCATATGCGAGAGCGAATCAACGAGGGCTTCGGCCACGCGAAGGTTTTTGCGAGCTACTATTCCGAAGCGGAGGTCACGCCGATGTTCGATCAGGTCGAGCAGGGTTCGTCGTGGGAAGCGGTCACGCCGCTGCCCTCGCACGCTCCACTACCCGACAGCCCGCCGGAGATCAAGCATTTTCGGATGGGGCTCGGCTCCGAGCGCGTCGAGTGGACCATCTATCCCGACGACTTGCCCATAGATATGATTCTGTTCGACAGCGATCGCGTTCTGTTGGGGACCGACGTTGAGCTCGAAACCACCCGCACCGACGCGATCCTCGATTCGACGAATCCTTCACTGATCGAGTGGTCGCACGACCTCTACGATGAGCACAAAAAGCGGGCGTCGACACCGCTCGACTATCTGCTCGACCCGATCAAGGAGAAGGGTATCTACCGGGCGTTGCGATTGGATTGGGCTCGCGGTCGGACGGCCGAGAACGACTAGCTGGTTGGTTCACCATCTGGTTCGGCAACGGTTCGCTCTTGCCATAGCACGACGGCCCAGAGAATTGCCATAAGCCCACAAAACCCGCCGAACACGTAGTTGCCCAAAGAGATGACGAATACACAGAGGCCGGCGTGACCGAGCACAACTGCTACCTGCGCCCACTTTCTCCGTTCGCTCATTGCTCAATGGGCTCCGGTACTGTCTTCGGAAGCTCTCGCAGCCGCTTGGCGGCCATATACTGCCGAGAAGAGTAGTTGAAAACCGGCGACTCGGTGGGTTCGGGCACGCCGGCGGCCTCGAACAGCGTGTTGGTGGTGATCTCGGCGTCGACGTCGGTCAGCGCCCACGGTCGGTGGTCGGCGGCTCCCGCAAACATCGACGTTCCCGTATTCGTCTGCCCTGTTCGAGAGCCGCCCTCGGTCGTTCCCATGACCTCCGAAAGCCGACGAAACTCCGGGCCGGCCTCGAAATAGTAGTTGGTGCGCTCGATTAGGAACTCCTCACGGCTGCCTTCCTCGGCGAACCCGCCTTCGTGGAGATCCTCGGGTCGGTAGGTCGCGGCGAAGCGGGCGGGCGTCCCACCCCGGCGCTCGCGGTAGCTCTCGACCGACCGCGTTCGCTGGCTGGTGTCGATGTCGACGTCAGCGTTGTAGTAGGGAATCCCGAAGCCGTTGCGAGCCAGCCACGAGGAGAGTTGGCCGTCCATTTCGAGAGCGATGAAGTAGATGCCCGTCTCGTCGCCGTGTGAGACGTAGGTGCGGAGGTTGATCGATGGGAGAGAGGGATGATAGGGCACGGCGCGAACCCGAGCGCCGGCGATGTCGACGACGAGCACGGTAATCCACGCGCTCCCATCGAAAGTATCGATCGAGAGCGGGTCTGGCACGACCGACCGTAGCTTCTCGGCTGCGATCGGCCAATGGGCAAAGAGCACGTCCCGAAGCATTACCTCGGCCGCTGGCTTCTCGCTCATACTCCTCTTTGACTGGAATCGAACATAAACATCCGTCTGGTGGCGAGCGAACCGACAATCCTCAAGACCCCCCACGGCAGAAAGGAATCGCATGAACGCGCGGGAGCTCATCGAACACATCTCTCGAAGCGACCAGCGTCTCGCTATTCTCCGGGCGCTGCGAGAGCGGTCGGCGAAACCCGGCGAATTGGCCGAGCGCGCCGGCGTCGATCGAACACCCGTCTACACCGCTTTAGAGGATCTCGAAGAATCCGGGGCGGTGGCCGCGATCGAGGGCCGCCGGAAGATGACGGCGGCAGGCGACGTCGCGGTGCGCGAGACGGCGACGGCGTGCGAAGCCGTTGGCCGCGAGGCGATCTCTCATCTGGCCTCCTCGACGGACAACAACCGCTTTCGCGTTCTCAGTGGGATCGACGACGGACTCTCGCGGGGTGAAATGGTCCATGACGATGCCTACCCGTCGCGTTCGACGATCAACAGGGCAATGGAGGATTTCGAGGCGTCCGAGTGGATCACGCCGCGCCCGGAGAGCATGGTCACGAAAGAGGGAAAAGAAATTCTCGACGCCTACGAGGAATTGCATCGCGTGGTCGGAATCGTCGTCGAGAAGATCGCGTATCTTCGGCTCGTCGATCCGAAGAAAATCGAGTTCCCGATCGAGCTGATCGCCGACGCCGAGGTGGTCGAGTCGCGTCCGAACCGACCCCAGCGCGCCGACGAACACCTCCGCCAGCGGATGCTGGAAGGCTTCGATCACGCCCGAATGTTCTCGCGGTACTACTCTGAGGCGGGCGTCGAAACCATGCTACGGGCGCTCGACGAAGGTTCGACGTGGGAATCGGTGTCGCCGCTGCCCTCGCACAACCCGCTGCCCGACAGTCGCACCGAGATCCGGCACTTCCGAGAATGTATCGCCGCTGATGGTGCGGACTGGCGAGTCTACCCCGACGACCTCCCGATCGACCTGATCATCTTCGACGACGACCGCGTGCTCTTTGGGTCGGACGAAGCTCTCGAAACCACCCGTCGGGATGCCATGCTCGATTCGACGAATCCCGCACTTATCGCGTGGGCGACCGAACTGTTCGAGGACTACCACCAGCAGGCTTCTACGCCGCTCGATTACCTGCTCGATCCGGTTCGAGAGAACGGGCTTTACAAAGCTCTCCGGCTGGATTGGGCGCGCGACCGTTTCAGTTAGTTACTGTTGGCTCGGCGGTAGAGGTAGAGGCGTCCGGGAATCGCACTGACGAATGTGGCGAGCATGATCAGGACGGTCCACATCGGAATGAACTGGATAGCTACCTGTATTCCGATGGCGGTGGAGAACAGAAACACGAATTTGAAGCGCTCGCTCTCCCACATTCGCCGTCTTACGGTCGTTAGCGAGACGAGCAGCATTGCAGTACCGAGCATGATGCCGAGAACTATCGAGACGGCGAGTTCGGCGGTTGTCGGAGTGATTTCAAAAAAGGGCTCCCAGAAAGCAAACGCGCCAAAGAGCGTGGTTGTGAGCAAGCACCAGCCGAGGTCATGCCGGAGTGCCCTTCTCGAACCGGGCGACCACTGCTCGGAAGACGTCGACATCGTTACCAGAGAATTGTAGCCACTCCCACAAATAACCGTGCGGTCAGCGGTAGAGTTCGTAGCCGCTCATGGCCGCGACGAGGAGAAATGCGAGAAACGCGCCGACCGACCAGATGCTATCGTAGTCCTGTAAAAGACCGACGCCGGTCGCCAGCGCGGCGAGCAACATTGCACCCGTGACCAGCCACAGTCGCCGGCGATCGATACTCCGGGAACGGTTCATAGCGCAGTAGAGAATCCGACACCTGAAATAGCTAATCGAGAGCCGGACTCCAGATCGCTCTACGAGGATTTCAACCCTGCGTCGGTATCGAGAGCTCGCGGATTCGCGCCATTCGCATGAACTGCTCGCGTGCGTAGTTGAATCGTGGCTCGCCCTCGGGCTGGGGTATCTCGGCGGCCTGAAAGAGCGTTCCTGCATCGACGGTCCCCTCGGCGTCGGTGATCTTCCACGAGTCGTGTTCGGCGGCTCCCGCGAACATTCCCGATCCGCTGCCGTCCGGTGAGCCAACACCCGTGGTCGTCCCGAGCATCTCGATGGTCTGGCGAAGCCGCGGCCCCGCTTCGAAAAAGTAGTTGGTGCGCTCAGTAAGGAACTCGTCGAGCGACCCGCTCTCGATCGCGCTCACGTCCTCGGTATTCGGGCGTACTGAGGCCGAGAATCGGGCCGGCGTCATGCCTCGCCGATTCCGCGTGCTCTCGACCGTGAACGCTCCATCGTGGTAGCCCCGCTCGATCTCGGCGTGGTAGTAGGGCATCCCGAAACCCAATCGACCGAACCACGACGAGATCAGGTCGTCGATCTCGAGATCGAGAAAGTAGACACCCGTCTCCTCCCCGTGTGAGACGTAGGTTCGGAGGTTGATCGACACGGCCGAAGGCCGGCGCGGGACGTGACGCACCTTCGCCTCGGCGAGCTTTACCGACACCGCACTGATCCACGCGCTCCCGCTGTGGGTGTCGATCGAGAGCGCATCGGGGACCAGCGCCCGGAGTTTCTCGGGCTGGATCGGCCAGTGAACGTAGAGAACGTCGCGCAACGCAACTTCGGCGAGCGGCCGCTCGGACATACTCGCTCTCGGTGGGTGTCCTCCTAACCAGTTCCGACCGCGGAATCTGAGGGGTTCTCGGGCGTACTGCCCGCCCAGCGGGTGTCGAGAGCGTCTGTCTGCCGTCCTTCGCTCTCCGGCGCGCTCAAAGAGAATGTCAAACACCTGCATGGATGTTCAGGGGGTACACAGTGTTTGGGCCATGCAAATATGACCCCGACGCGATTCGAGGTGAATAGAGACGCCGGGTGTCTCTGGCATCCGTCCCGGCCGTCTCGACCAAAAACAAATTGCAATGGCACAGCAGCGGCGGCTTGCACGCCCCACCGCAACCGATCCAACTCGCACCACGACCTCCCGCTAGGAGGATTCGTTGGTCGCGTGCAAGCCACATCGTGCAGTTTCGTTCCCGACGGCCCTTCCGGGTCGTCACCGTTCCTCTCCCCCACCGAGCAGTGGTCAGAGCTGACCTACTCGTCGAGGTCGACTGAACGAACCCGTCCAACGAGATCGCCGTTTCTGAGTGTGAGGTCATCGCGTGCTTCTTCGCTCGAACGCACGACGACGGGCGTTCGGTACTCGAACTGGCCTTTGACCCGCTGGGCGGCCGTGACTTGGACGTCGCTCGGGAGCTCGCCGAAGCCGTCGTAGAACACCAGCGTCTCCTCGGGCACGCGGGAGGCGGGAATCTCCTCGCTGGTGGTGTCGGGCGCGCACTCGACGGTGAGCACGTCCCGGTCGCCCGCTGCTTTCTCAACGATCGCCTCGACCTCGGCGTCGGTCCCGTCGATCAGGTGGATCACGCTCCCTGCCCGAAGTGCGTACTCGATTTCCTCGCGCAGTTCTCCGGGGCGATTGGATATGCCGATCGCCTCATCCATGAGAAGGCGCTTCTCCTCGGATGTGAGCGGTCGCTCCTTCTTTCGCAACTTCGCTACCTGTTCTTCGATGGGGTTCTCTTGGGTGGTCTCCTCGGCGTCCATCTCGTTGTCGTCGATCATGGTGATGTCACCTCGGCTTTCGCGCTCTCTCGAAGCGTGACCGCAACCTCCTCACCGTGTTTGAGGTCTGGTACGTCGCCGTCCTCGGTATCGAGCAGCCGGAGCATGGTCACGCCGTCGCCGGCGTCGACGACACGCGCTTCGACTGTTTGCTCCTCCGGTTCGAGGTGGCTCTCGATCGCGTCGAGTCGGTCGTGTATCGACGTGAGCGCGTCCGCATTGGGGTCTGCTTCGTCCGCTGTCGTCGCTTCCGGCGTCGATGCCGAGACAGCGGGCTCGGTGGGTGTTGGCTCGCTCTCGGCGCTCTCGTTGGTCTCGTAGTCGGGACTCGTTACGTCGCCACTCGGCCCGCTGAGTCGGCTCTCCAGTGCGTCCACGTCAAGACCCTCCGCCGCGAGGTCGGGCTCGGCACGTTCGCACGTCGGCAGCAAGAGGCCGGCGTCCGCACTCTCCAGTGCGGTCCCGAACCAGTTGCGTTGGGTGGGGTCGCCACCATTTCGGACGAGGGCGATGCCCTCGCTGGTCATCCACGGCGGCGGCGACCACTCGCCGGCCTCGAAGATGGGGTACGCCTGTCGGTCGTCAGTCGCCCACACGAAGGCGTGGTAGTTTTTGTTCTTGTATCGGTCTCGGCTCCGGCCGTGTTGATGGGTCACGACGACCTGTTCGGGCGAGAGCTCCTCGACGAGTTCGTCCACCGCGTACTCGGTCGGGTGGGCGACGACCTCGAAATCGTACATCGTACACCGGGCCGAGGCGATCGGCGGGTCGCCACCACCGAGTATCTGGACGAGCGTGGCGCTCTCGTCGTTCTGAATGGTCTCGAATAGGCGGCCCGAACTTCCCTCCGTCGGGACTTCCGGGCCGGCGATCGTCACCGTCTCGGGACCGAGCAGCGCATCGGGGTCTTCGTACTCCGGTATCGACTCGACACCCCGGAGGTTGTACCCGAGGTCATCGTAGAGCTTCGCGGCCTGTCCGACGAGGTTGATCGAGAGCCGCCGGTCGAGGCGCTCGCCGAGGTGGGAAAGCAGGTAGGCGTACCGAACGCCCATCAACCCCGAGGCACTCACGAGCACCGACGACCCGGCGTAGGCACGCTTGGCGATCGTGCCGATGGATTCGGTGAGCGCGTCGGTGTAGCAGTCGTTGGTCGCGCCCGTGAGAAAGAGGGCATCGACGTCGACCCCGAGGTCGCCGTCGAGGCCGGGATTGCCAGCGGCACGCTCGGGCGTCCAATCCCCGGTGGCGAGCACGGTTCGCTGCTCACCGCCGTCGTCCTCGTACTGCATCACGAAGCCCGCCGCACCGGGTACGTGGCCCACAGGAACGGGCGCGACTCGAACGCCACTTAGAGGGGACGCCCACTCCGTGATCGGTTCGAGCGCACCGAGGACTGCCTCGGGGTCGCCGAGGTCCGTCGCGGCGGAGCGCTGGGCTTCGGTGAGGACGGTTTCGAGCATCGAGGCGGTCGCCTCCGTTGCGTAGATGGGTGCGCCGTCGCGATGGTTCTCGGCAAGCGAGAGGTAGTGGTCGGCGTGGGCGTGGGTCAGGAGGATTGCCGTGAGGTACTCGTCGCTGTCGAGCATGGCATCAAGGTCGACCTCCGGGCCGGCGTCGACGAGAATACAGGCGGTTTGGTCGTGTTCGCTCTCGCGCTCACACCGGATGAGGAACGACTCGCTCCCGGCGTCCGGGTTGGCGTGCTGGAAGGAGAGTTTCACTGTACGACCTCCCGATTCGGGTCAGGATTTTCTCGTGGCTCTACGTTGACCTCACAGTTCTCAGTTGTGTTGAGTCTCATCACGTCTACCGAGAATTACCGCGGAATCCGGGATAAGCCTCGGCCTACTCACGCCATAAGACCGTTCCGTCGAGGAGGTACGACCCCACCTCGCAGGTTTCGTCCATACACGCGACTTCGGTGACGCTCTCGGCGTCCGGTAGTGGCTCGCCGGCGACCTCGCACTCCGGGCACTCCGGGACTTCCTCAACTGGTTCGCCCGTGAGATGCACCTCGAAGTCGCCGTCCGAGGATGGGTAGATAGCGACGTTCTCGCCCTCCGCCGGATCGCGCTCCGAGTCGGATTCGTCACTCACGACTGGCCACCATCCGAGAGCGCGAGCTCGCCGCCACTCCCGTCGCCGCCCTCGTAGTCCTGTCCGGCCAGCCGCATCTCCACCTGACTCGCCGAGCCCTCGTCCTTCGTGACGAGACACTCGTGGTCCGCGCCGTGAATCAAGCTCTCGTCGTGGCTCACGACGAACACCTGTGCGACGTCCCACTCTTTGATGGTGTCGAGCATCTGTTCGAGTTGCCCGACGTGACCTTCATCGAGGAACGTCGTCGGCTCGTCGAGGATGAACGGCGGAAGCGTCCCGCCAGCACCCCGGATCTGGGCGATGAGACGATAGATGCCCGCCCGGAGGGCGAGGTTCACGACCGCGCGTTCGCCACCGCTGGCGTTGGCGGGATCTTCCATCGTCCCATCATCCCGGAGCAGCTTGATGTCGTAGTCGTAGGTATCGTAGGTCTCGTCGTGTTCTTCGGTGATTCTGACCTGCTGATAGCTGCTGTTCTTGTAGATGTCTTTGAAGATGTCGTTGGCGTACTCGTTGAGATAGCCGAGGTAGGTTTCCCGAAGATCGGATTGCACCTCGTTGTAGATCGAGAGCGTGT
This sequence comes from Halococcus hamelinensis 100A6, assembly GCF_000336675.1. Taxonomy (NCBI): domain Archaea; kingdom Methanobacteriati; phylum Methanobacteriota; class Halobacteria; order Halobacteriales; family Halococcaceae; genus Halococcus; species Halococcus hamelinensis. The sequence continues at coordinate 70,751 of NZ_AOMB01000003.1, forward strand.
GCTCGATGTCCTCCCGAACGCTGTCGGCCCAGCGTTCGCGGTGCTCTAACTCGGCGATGTTCTCGTGGAGGTCACGCAGGTTGTCGAGCGTCGTCTCCACGCTGGCGATCTCGCCCCGGAGGTCTTCGACCTCGCTTTGAGCCTCGTCACGCCACTGGCGATGATTTTCGATGTCGTTCTCGTACTCATCGATCCACTCCCGAAGCTCCTCGGGATCATACTCGCCGAGTTCGTGCTCTAGATCCTCCTTTTCGGCTTTGTAGGTCTCTTTCTGGTCGTCGAGGCGCTCGATTCGGTCGTCGGCGTGACTGATGGCCTGCTGGTGCTGGTCTATCTTGGTCTGGCGGTCGTCGATGGCGTCGTACTTCTCGTCGGCTTGTTTCACAACCTGTCGGCTCTCGTTGATCGCCTCCATCTCCGCCTCGGCTTCCTCGAAGGCTTCCTCGCGCTCCTCGACGGTGGCTTCGAGGTCGTCGATCTGCTCGTGGAGGTCGGATTCGTCGCCTTCCAGTTCCTCGATCTCCTCTCGGAGTTCGTCGCGGGCCTCGCGGAGTTGCTCGGCGTCCTCGCGGGCCTCCACCAGCGTATCGGTGTAGAAGTCGATGGCGTCGTTGACCGTGTTTCGGATGCCGCTCAACTGGCCGCTGCGGACTTGCAGTTGCTTCTGATCGTCCTGTAGGGACTGGATCTCGGCTTCGACGTTCTCGCGTTCGCTCTCTAGCTCGCTGATTTCCTCGTCGACGTGGGCCTCCTCGACGGGCTGGCCACACTTGGGACACTCGCCCGCCTCGCCGAGTCCCTCGAACTCCTCGATCTGGTCGTCGATGGTCTCGACTTTCGATTCGAGTCGGCCGATTTCGCCGGTGAGCTCGTTGATCTCGTCGCCGAGTTCCTCCCGGCGCTCGGGGATTCGTTCTCGTGCAAGCGGGGCGAGCGCGTCCGTCGCCACGCTGAGGTCTATCTCGCCCTCGTCCATCCCGAAGTTCGCTTCCACCTCGTATTCGTCGAGTGTCTCGGCGAGGTCACTGAGTTGCTCGCGGAGTTCGGTCTCGTGGTCCTCGACGTCGCTCTCGGCCTCGTCGATCGCTCGTTCCTGTTCTTCGGCCTGCTCACGGGCCTGCTCTAACTCGTCGGTGACGTCACCGAGGTCGGATTTGGCATCCAGCAGGTTGTCGCGGGCGTTGTTGTATTCATTTTCGAGCGTGTTCTTCTCTTTCTGGGCGGCGAGTACGTCGTCGTGGGCCTCGCTATGGGCGTCGGCCGTGCTCTCGGCGCTCGATAGGTCGTACTCCGTCTCCTCGTCGAGCGTATCGATCTCGTCTCGGAGGTCGTTGATCGCCGAGTTGTGCTCGCCAATGGTATCCTTCGCCTCTTGGCGTTCCTTCCGGGCCTCGATCTTCGAGTCCTTCGCGTCGTCGATTTGGCTCTGTTTGTTTTCCCGGCGTTCGGAGAGTGTGTCGTACCGTTCGAGTTGGTCGGTGTATTTGTTGAGTTTCGGGACAAGTTCCTCGTCGATGTGGTCCTGATGGCGCTGTACGAGGTCTTTTTGCTCGTCAATGTCGCTTTTGAGGCTCTGAACCTCCTCGATATAGCCGTCTTCATCTTTCTCGTATTCTTCGAGGTTCGCCTCTTGGCCTTTCCGGCGTTCCTGACACCGCTCGTAGGTGCGCCGAGCGCCGCGTCGGGTGAGTTTGGCGCGTTCGATGTAGCCCTCGATCTGATCGAGGCCGAGTAGGCTATCGATCATCTCGCCGCGGTCGTTCGCCTCTATGAGACGATCGATCTCGCCCTGCTGGACGTAGGCCGAGCTAGAGAAGTCGTCTTCGTCCATCCCGAGGAGATTCGTGACTTCTTGCTGCACATCCCGAATCCCCGAGACGGGATCGGAGAGCACCGGCGAGGAGAGCGTGGCCTTCGACGCCGCGCCGCTGTCGGGACTGGGCATCTCCCACTCGACAGTGTATTCGGTGTCGTCGACGACGAAATCCAGTTCGACTTTGCCTTTGTCCGCGCCGCGGCGCACGAGGTCGCCGACGTTGAACGAGTTGCCCTCGACGTTGGTGATGTTCGAGAGAAAGAGCCCGCCGAACATCCCGATCAGCAGGGAGGTCTTCCCCGCGCCGTTCTCGCCGTGGATGAGGATGGTTCCCTCGGGAAACTCGACAGTCTGGTCCTCGTAGCTGCGGATGTTCTGGAGTCGGATTCTGGTGATCTTCATTAGCTATCATCTCCTTCGCTGGCGAGGTCAGCGAACGACGTCTGACTGCTCGCGCCGTCGCTCTCGGCTTTCGTGCTCTCGCTGTCGTCGTCGGTGTCTTCATCCTCTGTATCGCTCCCGCCGTCGGTGGCCTCGGCTTCGACGGCCTCGCCTTCGCCTTCGTCGGGCGTGGGCGCGGTCTCGGCGCGTACCTCCGGTGGCTCGCCCTCGACTGGTTCGTCGTCGGCGTCCGCTTCCGTCTCGGCCTCGACGGGTTCGGGTTCGTCTCCGGTGTCGGCTGGCTCTGCGTCCGCTGGGGCCGGCTGGTCGCCGCTCTCATCGCTCTCGGCCTGTGCGGCGTCACTATCCCCACCTCCGCCCTCGACCGCCTCGACGGCGGCCTCGGCCTGCTCTCGGAGACGCTGTGCCGTCTCGATAGGGTCGGCGTCGTCGGGCTCGTTCGGCCCACCCGGCCCGGCGTTGGCGACTCGTTCGGCGAGCGGTGCGACGTCCTCCTCCTCGTCGTCTTCGGACTCGGGCTCGGCTTCCTCGTCGGCTTCCTGTTCGCCCTGTTCGGCGGCCTCATCGCTCTCGACAGGTTCCTCGGGGCTCTCGTCCGGCTCCTCGGCGGGACCATCGCCCAGCACGGCGTCGGGATTCTCGCTCTCGAAGGCGTCGTCCTGCGCTTCGGAGATCATCTGGTCGGCGTTATCATCGAGGGCCGCTGTCGAGGTGGCCTCGTCGCGGACCATGCTCTCCACATCGAGAGCGGGCTCGCTGAGGCCGGCTTTGGCGAGTCGCCGGTCGATCAGGGTATCGGGGTCTTCGACGTCCGCTGTCGGGTCCGCCCCTATATCGAGATGTTCGCGGCCTCGGTTGTCGTCGACGCGCGCCACTGCCGCACCCCTATCGAGCGCGATCTCGTGAACGTCGCTCGCCGTCAGTGACGTTCGCTTGCCGGTGAGGCTCACGACCGCTACGGCGTCCGTGAGGTCGACCTCCTCGAACTTCGAGCGGGCGTGTTCGTACCCATCGTTCTCCTCGAAGGTGATCGGTATCTGCTCGAAATCCCGCGTGTCGAGGGTGACGTGGCTCCGCGACATCGTATGCCCAGAAAAGTCCGAAAGCATCGTGATGGTGCGTGGGCCTTCCTCACCGGCGCTCCCGCGTTCGGTGGACCCAGCATACCATACATCGACGCCTTTGACGTCCTCGCTGACGGCCTCGTGATAATCCCCGAGCGCGAGCCCGTCGATCTCGAGATCCAGTCGGTCGATGACCGACTCGGCGGGGTACTCCGCCATGATCTCCGGTACGGGTGGGTGGAGCAACTGGTGCATACACAAGAGGCGATAGGCGTCGTCGTTCTCGGGAGGTTCGAGCTCGAAATCAGTGGTCTCCCACGCCGGGCTCGGCACGGCGTCGATGCCATAAATCGCCACTGCTTCCTCGCCCTCACCGACCATCGTCGGGGAGGAATCGAGGCGGCTGGCCGTGCCGGTGTAGGCCATGAGATCGAGCCACTGATCGTCCATCTTTCGGTCGTGGTTCCCGACGATCCCGAGGAATGGGATACCAGCGTCGTCGGCACGCCGGAGGACGTTGATACACTGGTTGACCTGCGGGAGCGGCGGCGTCCGCCGGTGAAAGAGGTCGCCGGTGTGAATGATGGCGTCGACGTCGCGCTCGATTGCGCGCTCGACTGATTGGGCGAAGGCGTCGGTGAAATCCTGCCTCCGAATGTCGCTGCCGTACTGGCGATTCCCGAGGTGGGTGTCGCTGATGTGGGCGATGTGGACCATGTAGCGGGTTTCTATTCCGGGGTTAGTCCGGTATCCGGTATAAGGATCGGGAGAAAGGAGAGTGAAAGTCGTCGTGGTCGCGTTGGCTTCCTACGGCTCCGAAACACCGGCATCAGCATCGGAATCGGCATCGGGATCTGGACCGGGAAGTGGGTGGAGAATCCCGTACCACAGTCGGTAGACGACGAGCCCCGCCGTTTCACCGATAGCGAGGCTCTCTCTGAACGCATCTGGATTCGACGCGAATCGAGCAAGCACCCGATCCTTCCCGCTCCAGAGAAAAGTGAACAGGAACCGTCGGCGTCGGCTCGTCCGAATCCCACAGACGTCGTGGTCGGAGAGCAACCCCGCGAGAACGGACGTTCCTGTCCCGAGCGCCAGAACGCCCGGCGAGAGGGGTTGATTCGCCTCGATTTCCTCGTCTTCGGGGAGGTCGGCTGTCGCCTTCCGAAGAAATAGCACGGCCCAGAGGCCGAACACGCAGAATCCAAACTCGAAAATGGCCTTGATTCGTCGGCGCACCATTCTCCCCGATAGAAGGCGCGGCCTCATGTAACCCGGTGGCTGTACCTACGTCGCGGTAGTTTCGACGAGTCCGTCGATCGTCGTGTTGGCGCTCTCGGTCGCTGCACCCATCGAGGACTCACTCGTTCCGAGGTGTGTGGTACGAGCGGTCGGCATCGACGAGGCAGGCGTCCCGGTCTGCTGTCGCGCCTCGGAGAGCCACGCCGGCGTTTCGAGCTCGGTCGAGTCGGCGTTCTCCAGCGTGATATGAACACGGACGGAGTTGCCGCCGGTCGGATTCGGCCGCACAGCGACCAGATCGCGGGTGACACCCTGCTCGTCGATCGAGAGCCGGTAATCAGCGGAAATGTTCGACTCCGAGAGCGCCCCGGAAACGACGTGCCGCGGCGAGCCGTTCACCTGCTGGGTCTCGACCGAGGTATTGTTTCGTTCGGCATCCGGGAGATACGTCGAGAGCGTCGTCGCGCCGAGCGTTCCATCGGTCAGAACTGAGTCGCCCGCGGGTTGTGCGTAGGCGGTCGTCCCATTTTGGTAGGTCTGGCGGACGTACGTCTCACCGTCCGTCGTCCACCCATCGAGGCGCGTGACGTTCGTACTGCCGGGGATCGAGCCCGTGTAGTTCGCACTGAATCCGATACGCTCGCCGGATTGGGATTTGTGGATGGTCTGGTTGAGCGAGAAGACGATGGTGCCGTTCGGCGCGACGACGCTACTGTTCGCCCGCGTGATCGTCGAGTGATTCTCCAGATACGCGGTGTGTGCTCGGAGAAGCGCCCCGGAGTTGGTGACGCCCGCGCTCGTCAGGCCGGGCGCGAGTTGCTGGGCCGAACTCGTTGTTGACTGGTCCGTGGGGGCGTCGAGGGGCGTCACGGTCGAACTGTTTGTAACCGTCTGCTGGTCGCCGCTAGAGGCGACGGTCGAATTAGTAGTGTTCTGCTGGCCGCCGCCGAGGATGCCATTGCAGCCAGCGAGCGTGAGCATCGCGGCGAGCGCGAGAACGCCAGCGATTCGTTTCGTCTGTCGAGAGCGAGATCCAGTCATGGAGGTATCCACAGAAGAATGCCCCGGCTTCCCGGATAAATGCCGGTCGGATCGGGTTCGGAGAATAACTTATCTGAGTGGTCGTCCTATAGCGAATTATGGCCAACTGGACACGCGGAGCTCGCGGCGAAGGACTTTATATGCTCGTGTGGGGGCTACTCACGCTCGCGTTCGTTCCGTTCGCCGGCTCGACCATTGGTATGGTGTTGGTTGGTATCTTCGGCCTCGCCTTTTGTTGGTACGGCGTTGGGATGGTTCGGTCGGACTCGCGGGCGCTTGCGTAGCGTCTCCGACCCGGCGAAAATTGTATAGGATATGCCAGAACAGTGAGCGTATGGATCGAGACGCGCTCGCCGAGCGGATTCGGGACTCGCTCCCTGATTTCGAGTCGGTGCTGATCGGCGTTCTCTGTCTCGGTGGGCTGTTGATCTTCCTCGATATACTCGGCATCGACGTTATCGAGAACATCCGCAACTCACAGGGCGGTGTCGTCTACTTCGTCTATCCAGTAACGATAGCATTGCTCTCGTATCTCATCGAGCGCTTCCGGGATGCCTTCGACGAACCCCACACGGCCGACGTTCCCGACCCGCTCGGCGACCGCGAGAGTGAAAGTGAGACCGAGGGCGACGAAAGTGAGGCCGAACCGGCGGCCGAGGAACGAACCGTCGAGTTCGCCCGCTCACGGAACGACTCCTCGGAGTAAGGATTCCTGCCGTCGCTACGACCTATCGGGGAACGATGATTGGTGCCGCTGCCGGAATCGGGTTAATTCTCTTTGGCATTGGCATCGTCTTCGTGAAATCGGCGGCGGATTCGTAGCAACTTCGTCGAGAAATCGTGTCTGAGTCGTATAGCATCCATCCACCGGAGCTTACTCACTCGGTATGGCCGCCCTCGAAAGAGAAGATTGTCCGCCGCGCCCACGCCGCGAGCTCAGCCCGACACCCCTTATCGAGCATTTCGCCCCTCCACGTCCATAGTTCGGGCTCGGCACCCAGCCCGCCCTGATTGTAGACGTCGTGCATGAGAGCGTACTCCGCCTGCGGGTGGGCGAGAATATCCACTCCAAGAACGGACGTGTGATCGCTGATATTCAGCCGATTCTTCCGGGCTTGGTGGTCCACCGTGTCGGATTCTGTGGCGTTGGACTGCATGGTGTGTAGTGCTCTCGGAGCTACGGCCGAGCGGTCAGATACCCCGCCGCGGTGAGCACTGCGAGCGCGGTCATGACGGCGAGCCCGATCGAGAGCGAGCTCGCCCCGCCGACGCCGGCGAGCGCGAATACAGGCAAGAGGACGACCAGCCCGGCGGCCCCGAGAACGCTCGTCTCGGGGATCGAGAGCCCGCGCTGCTCGACGGGTTCGGGATTCATACTTCGGCCTCCGCTTCTATGTCCTCCGGGTTGGCCTCCTCCTCATCGTCGTCGAAGGTCGTGACGTTCGCCTCCGCCGAGAGATGAGTCCCGTTGACGAGGATCGGGTTCACGGCAATGTTCTCGGTCGCTAGCACGGGCTTGATCGTATTCCTATCGGGATGCTCGCGCTCGATCACCCCGACCTCGTAGAGAATATCGAGGTCGTCCGAGACATCCGAGTAGTTGCGATCGAGGTGACGAGCGAGCGCCCGCTGGGATTCGATCTCCACATCGGAGCCGAGGGCGTCGAGAATTTCCAGTCGCTTCTCGGTCATCACATCCCGAGCGTCCTCCCACGACAGTACCATCGGCCTCTCGTATCCGGCGGCGTTGAGCGCCGTCGAGAACAGGTGCGTGCGGAGGATGGCGTGGCTCTCCTCGTCCATCTCCGCCTCGGCGTACTGCTGGTCTATCGCCGACGCCCCCTTCTCTAGGAGCGTCGATTTCCCGGTGCTCTCGCTCGCTGGCTGGTCGTCCGCCGAGTCACTTGATTCGTCCATATGATAGGGCGATAGCCTATCGGTAAAAGAGTTGGGGAGATTGAGTGTTCATTGCCGGGTTTGCTCGTAGCGAGTTTCGCCGACAAAGCCGGCAATGAGCACGATGAGTCCGGCAAGAAACATGAGGGGGCCAAGCGTTCCGAGGATCGGCGCGGTGGCGGCGAACATACTGCCGGTGGTCATGAGTGTCGCACCCAATATCATCCATTTGATCTCGCGTACCGCTTCGCTGTGCATGGGTTCGGTATCCAATGCCTACGAGAAACAGCCCTCGGATAGCCTCTCGATTCACACACCGTGGGTGGAGTTCCTGATTCCGAGGTGGGCGAACACGAATAGAGTAGCGAGAAACCACACCCCGACCACGCCGTTCACAAGGGCGCTTGGAAACCCGGCAACGAGTATCGAGAACGCGGCCATGATGACCGCGACCACGGTCAGCGATTTGTAGACACGGACGAAATTTGCCTTCGTTAGTACCCGGTCGGACGAAACAGCGCGGTTAGTCGTCATATATAGCGCTCTAGAACGCACAACCATGAGTCTTCAGGCGGCGCTGTGGCGACTCTCGGTGGTTTAATCGACAAAACACCTCGTGGGTTGCTCTGAAACCGAGTCTGGTAGTTGAAGGCCAGATGGCCGTAGTAATTGCAAAACCTCGGGGGTTGCTCTGGAACAGGTGTCGAGTAGGACGATGTGGCCGCGTCGGTGGTTGCAAAACCTCAGTGGGTTGCTCTGGAATTGTATTCCAATCAGCAGTGGTATGAAACTGCCTCTCGCAATTGCAAAACCTCAGTGGGTTTCTCTGGAAGTGGGACTACGGCGCACCTCATAGGGATTTAGCTTCTTTCAAGACCTCGTGGGTTGCTCTGGAACAAGTCCCTCGGAGGTCAGCACCATCCCATCGTTGCTGTTTCAAGACCCTCCGGTTGCTCTGGAACACTCGCTCGTTCGGCCGCCGTTTTGGTATATCTTCGGGTCGCTCTCGGAGTGGGATATTTCACGTCCCACGTACAATTATCTCGTATGGAGATCCGGGGACGCTCGCTCCGAAATCGTGTGTTCAATGCCGTGTTCGCCACTGTGCTCATGTTTATCGGCGCGAGTCTCGCCGAGGGCTCGCTTAACTGGACGCTCCTACTGATCGGCGTGCCGTTGCTACTCGTCCTCGAACTGCTCGGTGACGTCCTCGGTCGACGCATCCGGGAGTGGCGAGCATCATGAGCACTCGGATCGCCGGTATCCCGACGCTGTATCTCTACAACGGGTCGATTATCGCCTACGGCGGCGCGTTCTTCCTCGACAATCTGACCGCGATTCTCGACGGAACCGCTGGGCTCGCGGAGCAAGTCGCTGTGTTTGCTGCGGCGCTGTTGGTCGTCATTGGGGGCTACGAACTACTCACGAACGACCCCGCCGAGTACGATGCTGATACCCCCATCGTCGCGTTGCTGGTCGTCGGGGCGACACTAGTGCTGGCCAGCTACGCGATCGAGTTTCTCGCGTTGGGCTGAGGCTCATACTGTGGATTTAAGCCTCGACACGCAAAGGCGAGAGTATGGAACAGAACGCGGGGCGCTTCTCTCCCTCGATCGAATACGGGTTGGTGATCGTCTTCGCCCTCATGGGTGTCGCCGTCGTGGGCTCGGGTGCTCTCGGTTTCTATCTCGGTATCACGGCCCTCTCGAATTACGTGCTCGTGACGGCCGGACTCGTGATGGTCGGGACGACGGCCTTCGAGATCGTCACTGGCGACCCCGGCAGATACACGGGGACGAACGGCTGGATCATCGCTCTCGTCGTAATGGCGATGGTGTCGTTGGCTGCGATCGCGCTACAATTCCTCTAAATCCACGACGTCCGGCGCGACTTTTTGTGCGATGCCGGGGCAACTCTCGATATGCTCGGTATTCTCGATCGACTCTCGCTCGAACCACTGTATCTGTGGGTCGGGCTCGTTCTCGGCGTCGGTGGGGCTGGCATTTTGTACGGCGTGCTCTTTCTCCGTGGGGCCGGCTCGCTGGCCGTCGGGGCCTGCCTGCTGGTCGGCGGCGCGCTCAACATCCTGCTCGCCGTCCGCGAAGGACTGTCCCGCGTTCCCGACGAGCTCGGCCTTCGGGAGTGGGCGACGATCGCCGTTTCCGCTGTAGTCTCGATCGGTGTCGCCGTCGGGCTCGTCTTCGGGGCCTAAACTGTCGCCGGTATTTTTGTGGGATGCCGCTTGATGGGTCGGTATGAGCGAGACGATCGACCGCCTGCCGATTCCCCGACTCTACCTCGGACTCGCTCCAATATTGCTCGTTGGTGTGGTCTATACCCTCGCCGGCGTCGTGGCGTTCCTGACGAATACGGAACCGGCGTATGGGTGGATGATCCCCGTGTTCGGAGTGCTGTTCCTCGGGATTTCCGGCCACAAGCTCTACACGACCTCGCCCGACGACGACTCGGTAGCGGACTACTGGATCGTGCTCCAGTATTTCTTCGCGGTCGTTCTGCTGGTGTCGTATGCGAGCGGTGCCGGCCTGATCAGTCTGTAGTCGACGAGAGCGTTCGTCGCCGGAATTTTTGTGGGATGGCAAGCAAACCCGAGCTATGAGCAATCTGGTCGACCGACTCCCGATGCCCCAACTCTACCTCCAGTCGGGAATGATGGCCCTCGGCGGTCTTCTGCTTGGCCTGCTTGGCGTTCTCTTTTTACTGGATGGGGAGGATTACTGGTGGGCGATAGCCCTCATGGGTGGAAGCAACGTTTTCGGTGGAGCGGCGATGCACTACGAATACGATCCCACCGAGTATTCGATCGGAAACAGATGGCTTGCGTTCGCGTTCGGTGCTCTCGTCGTCGAGCTCGCACTGTTCGTTTTCGTAGCGCTCGCATTGGTGTGAGAAATCGGCGCGTTCGTCGCTGGGATTCTTGTGGGATGGAAGACAACGTTTGGATATGTCGACGACTACTGAGCGGTTCCCGGTCGACCGACTCTACGTCTGGTCGGGCCTCATGGCCGTCATTGGACTCTCGACTCTGTTGAGTAGCGCGGCGAGCATTCTCGCGGGCTCGGGGAGTATCGGCAACTGGATGATGGTCGTCGGTGGCGGAGCACTGGTGTTCGTCGTGGGCTGGGAAGTTCGCCACCGTAACCCGGCGGAGTTCTCGAAAAGCGCCTACTGGTTCGTCGTTCTCGCGTTTGCTGCTCTGCTCTCGCTCCTCGGCTCCCTCATGACGGTTCTTTCCTTTCTCTAAAGCGCGCGTTCGCCGGGTGGATTCTTGTGGGATGGTCGATAAACCCGAGGTATGGCGACTGTTGTCGAACGGTTGCCGGTTGAACCGCTCCACCTCTGGGCGGGGCTAACAGGAATAACCGGGCTCGCGGTCTTGGTGAGCAGCACGGTGAGCCTTCTCGCCGGGGTAGGCTACTTCTTCAACTGGCTCATGATCGTCGCCGGCCTGTCGATGGTACTCGGCATGGCATGGGTCATTCGTCACCCCGACTCAGCGGAGGTCTCGACGAGCAGCTACCAGCTCGCCTTTCTCGTTGTCTGTGCGGTAGTGGCGGTCGGGGCTACTCTCCTCCAGATCCTCACGTTGGCGTGAGCTCTCGCAAGCGTCCGCACGTCCGTTCTCGTCGCCACGTTCGCCGGGGGCGAAGAAATCCACGTGCCTAATTGGATGTCGAGCGCCGAGTAGAGCGCCTCTCGGAGTAGATGACCACCGCCGCGAACGTGAGCGCGCCGACGACCGTCGAGACGTCGACCGCTTCGGCGAGAGTATCGCCGAAGACCACACCAAAGAGCGCTGCCGTGAGTATCCACGTCACAAACGCTAGTGCTCCAAGCAGCCACGGGCTCTCGAACTCGGTCCACTCGTTGAGCGTGGTCATTTCTCTGTCTCGCTTAGAGGTGCGAGCCGATAGGGTTGTAATCTTTGTTCTCGGGTTCGAACTCCGCGAACGTCTCCGTGCTCGTCCCGGCGTCGAGTTCCGTGACGGTCGTATCCCGAAGCCGGAGGTAGTGATAGTTGATTCTGGCTTTCACGCGCCCGGACATCGAGGCCCGCCGGGACTCGCGCGGGTCGTGAAAGGCCACGCTATACCCCACGCAGATGCCGTCCCGGAGGTCCTCTCCCACCTCGTACTCCAGTTCGTCGAGTGAGCACTCGTAGTGCTCACCGTGAGCGGTGTCGATCTCGTGGTCGCCGAGTACGTCCGCGGGCTCGGTGGTGATCCGACTGTAGCTCCCGGCGTCCGTCCCGCTCACGCGGATATACTGTTCGTCGCTCCCCTCGAAGGCGATCCGGTGAGAGGTCGATGAGCGGCCCTCGTAACTCGTCGCCCGGAGATCGAGGTAGGTCTCGGCGTCGGCGAGCAGGGTTGTCATGCCCTCGATCACGTGCTCGGTCTCCTCCTCGATACTGATGGGGCCGACGTCCGCTCTCGGGGGCTCGTAGTCGTCGTGGTCGGGCTCGTGTACGGTCTTGGTGGTGAACAGAAAGTCGCCGTCGGGCGCGCGGAGGACGAACCCCTCGACGCCACAGGCGATCAGGGTGAGGTCGTCGGCGCTGTAGCGTCCGCCGCCGGTGGCGAAGCGGACGGCCATCTCGACGAGCCAACTGTTGATACCCAGCCCGTAGCCCGAACTGAGGGTGGTGATCATGCCGACGTAGGTGGGGAAGTCGTCCATCGCGGTGTAGGTCGCGGGGATCTCTAGCTCTCGGTCGGCGTGCTCGTCGAGGTAGTCCTCAACGCCTTCGACGATGAGGCCGCCCTGTTGATGGGCGAGGTAGCGCCCGTCGAGGCTAATATCGCCGTCGGGGAAGACGAGTGTGAGCGACCCCGTTCCGGTCGTGGGCTCGCCTTCCCACGCGAAGTCGCGCTCCGGGAGCGAGAGCTCGGCGAGCGGGTTAGTTTGTCGATAAAACCTACCTGGACTCGCTTTTCAACGAGTGCAGCGATGTATCCTACAGACGCTCTACCGAATCAGAAATCGCTCGGTAAGTTTAGTCCAATTTCCTCAGGATCGACCTGCCTTTGCTCCCACTTCTTATGATGGTCGCAGCAGATAGTTAGGAGATTGGCAAGCTGATTCCCATGCTCGTCGATCGTCATGCTATCCTGGTAATAGAACCATTCCCGAGGAACGAGATGATGAACGTGCAAGTCTACCCCGTGATGCATTCTCCGATGCTCATCTCGCGAACGGCCACAATCAACGCAAACGCCTCCATCTCGTTCAATAGCCTTCTCCCGTTGTTTGTACCACCCTCCTCCGATCGGTATGTAGTCTATACCTTCCTTTCGAGCGGTTTTCTTAGGCCCCTGTCCCTGGGAATGTGGAGAAAAACCGGCTTTCAACACTCCTTCTCTCCACGACCCGAACACGTTCCGCACTGTCGATTGACACGGAAAACTATTATCTGTTCGTGACCAGCGGTCCATCTCCCTTGCTGTTGGAGCCCCGTCTCGATCTATCTCTTTGTGAAGCCGCTGGATCTTAGCAAGGAGCTGTTCCTTCCGATGCTCATCTACTGTAATCCCTGGCTTATTCGGGTCTAAGCCACATTCTTTGATTGCGTTGTTCCATGACCCGAAGTGCGATTTGTATGTTGCCGGACTCGCTGTGTAGGGATATTGTTTCATCTGGTGACAGGTGGGTGTTTCATCTAGGTCTTCGGCTACTTCCTGCAACCGATTTAACAAGCCCTCATCAGTATAGTTTATAACTGTTTTATCAGCTTTTTGCCGTCGCTTGGCAGCTTCAAGTCTATCCCAGTCTATGTCTCCCATACCATACGGCAACTGACGCATGGTACTTGGTTCTTACCATTCTGCAACTGCCGAATGGTCAAAAATCCGGTAGTTATACCACTTCACGCCGGCCAGCGAGTTGCAGAGACGATGGTTGGTAAAGACCGGGATGAATCGAGCGGCGAATACGAGGACACATACTCAGAGCAAGCATTTCTCGATGCGATTTCTGAACTCAATGGTGGTGGAACCCGAGAAATCGCTGACCGGATTGGTTGCCACCGAGATACAGCACGCAGACGACTCAATACGCTTGCTGAAGAAGGAGTAGTTGAACGCCGAGATGTTGGTGATGCCGCTTTTTGGACCATTAGAAGTTCCAACAGTAGCTGAAATTCCGGATTATGTTATGAGAGCTACTACTAAGCGAAGGTAATTGTATGGAATATCGTGTTACGCTAGCTGAGGCTGACGGCAGCCACTGAACTGCGTGAGAGAGCACGAGGGCTCATCACACATCTGTGGGTTCCTAAAGCGGTATCTGGCACGCTGAACAATGATGGCGGACTAGGGGCCGACCTCTCTTTATTTATTTTGCAAGTCTGCATTAATATTGAGGAACGACGGGTTACTAAGTGCGACGCGAATATATGACCTGTAGATAGTTTTATTGATGTCTAGTTCGAAAGGGCAGCATGGCAGAAGATGCACCGGGTGCTAAGGCGTGGAAAGAGCATACCAGCGCATTCGACCGAGTACGGTCAGTCGTCGAAACCGCCTCTCAACCCCGCTCCGCTTCGGAGATCGCCAACGAAGCTCTGGTTGCGGAGAACACGGCGCGTACCCACCTCAATCGACTCACCGACATGCACGTCTTGGTAGAACTCGATCGCGACGGGACAACCCTCTATACTCCTGATCCACTGTATCAGCGAGCGCAGACCATACGGGAACTCCTCGACGAGTACGACCACGAGGGTCTCATCGAGCTCAAAGAGGATCTGCTGGAGCAAATCGAGGCCTGGGAAAGGAGCTTCCACGTGACGTCACCCGAAGGTCTTCGCGAACGGGCAGCACAAGCTGACCAAGTCGACCAGACCAAGGAGATCCGGACTGCTGCAAGCGACTGGGAACTCGTTGTCCATCGTCTATCGATCGTCGAGGATGCGATCAAGAATTATGCCACGTACAGTCGAGACACGAGGGCCCTAGCGTAGGCGATGGATGGGGTTGATTCATATGATTCGGCAGCAGCCTCTCATCGCGCCCTCCGAGGTATCAGACGCGAGCTTGAACGTCACCCGATGATTTTGACGGCGCAAGGATTTCCCTCTGACACTCATACTCGCGTCGTCGCAGAGTTGAATCCCCACCAACTCACCGAGAGTATTTCAGAAGCGACGCTCACGGTGCGATGGTTCGCTGGCGAAACGTCCGAGGCACCTCCCGAGTTCTCGTTCCACTATGCTGACGAAACAGGACAGGATTTCGGATGGCATCATGAACCGAACCCTCATGTCGAAGAGTGGGGACATTACCAAGAGCGCGAGATGGCGGGCTCTGAGTACTCCTACGAGTCACGGACGTTCTCATCGATGAACCCGAGTCGTGTCGTCTGGGAGGTGCTGGCGCTTCTCGATTCCAAGACGTGAATTCCACTGCATGGTGGACATTCCTACGGATTCTACGACCAATCCATTATGACTGAACAGCACCGAATCATATTGACTGAGGGCGACACCGGGTACTGGACTGCACGAGAGGAGCCAAGTGGTTTCACCACGTATGGTACGACTCTTGAAGCGGCGCTTAGTGCATTGGATCATGACAATGAACCAGAAGTTTATCCTGATGCTTCCTCGGTCGCGGTTGGCGGGAGATCGACACGGAGCGTGTAGACGCCACCGGGCTCGAAGGTCCTGATGTTGGCGTCGATGAACGTCTGGTTGGCCTCGCTCGTCGGGGACCACACCGGACCGGGCTTCTCGTAGCTCGCGAGAGTGAGCGTCACCGGGTCTGCACCCTCGGCGATCCGGAAGCTCACACGCGCAGTCCCGTTGCTCATTACGACTATATCGGAGCTCTCGACCGCGCTCGCGAGCGTATCGTTCGTGGTAAATTCACCATCCGAAGACCGTTTGAGGGTGTTCTCGGTGCTCCCGTGGGCGTAGCGGATCAGTTTGTCCGGGGTGTAGTAATTCGACGGCGGGTGACGAAGGTTCTCGATCGCTTCACCCTGCACGAAGTCGATCTGATAGTGGGTTGCGTTTGCTTCCGAGCTCTCCGATTCGGTAGCGGTAGAAGTCTCGGAGGTGGCCGTCTGGGCCGACGTGTTCAACTGTAGCGAGCGGAGCATCCGATTGCCGAGCGTAGTAGGATTCTCGTCCCCATCAGTCGCGACCTGGACGGTTGCGACGTGCTGCTCGACGTTCGTCACCTGGATACTACTCGCCTGCACCCGTTTGGCGTCGACCGTCCGCACGAGCGCGTTCTCTAATTCACCCTTCTGATAGGCTCCGTTGTACGAAATCTCGTACGTGAGCAATCCCTCGGTCTGATTGATCAGGTCGATGCTGCTCACGCTCATGGGGCCGGCGTCCCCACCGGCTCCTGTTCCAATACTCTGACTTGTGTCTCCCTGGGGATTAATCTGAAACCCAATGAGAGCCGCCGAAACGATGAGTACGGCCACTACGGCCCAAACTGCAACTCTCTTACGCATTAACAGATAGCCCTCTTACATTCGGCTTAAGCTTAATCAACACACGTCAGCGGAATATCAGTTATTCGCGAAGATACTCGAGAATCACATCGCCATGACACGGCTTCGGTTTGCACCAACAGGCGAGCGTCCGTCCGCGTAGGTCCTCGACGGCCTCGCGGAACGCTTCGTCCTGGTCGACCCGAGCGAGAAAGTCCTCGCGGTAGTTGGCGATCGACTCCTCGCGAGAATAGTCCGATACCGGATAGGGATTCCCGAGCCACCCCGGCTCGCCGATCTCGGTGTTCATCATGTGGCTCGTCCCGCCGTCTGCTCGCCCAATATCGACGTCGTAAGCGTCCGTGTTCCGCTGGTTCACGAGTCGGGTCTGAATCTCGCCGGTGAGCGTGGTCTGTTTCTCGGTCATATGTTATCTGTATTGTTAGTAGCGACTCAGATATTCGTGGGTCAGATTCTTGTCGGATGGAATACAAACGTCTCGTATGTCGACCGCGACAGAACGATTCCCGATTGATCGGTTCTACATCTGGATGGGCTTAATGGCCATTATTGGGCTCTCGATCATAGTAAGTAGCGTGGCGAGCATCCTCGCAGGTTCGGGAGGTTTCTGGAACTGGATGATGATCGTCGGCGGCGGAGCATTGCTGGTTATGGCGGGCTGGGAAGCCCGACAGCGCAACCCGACGGAGTTCTCAAAAAGTGATTACTGGTTTGTCTTCCTCGCGCTCGCCGCCCTGCTCTCGGTCGTCGGCTCCGCCCTAACGCTTCTCTCGTTCCTGTAGAACTCACGTTCGCACGCATCTTCTCGCCCTCAACTACGAAGGTATACTGCTGAAAGGCGCACTAACGTCCCAACAGTTCTCTCTAACAGTTGTTCAACGCTCGATCTTCCTGACGACTGTTGCTACAAACAGGGCTACGAAGAACGCGCCAAGAAAACTCTCTATTGCCGTCACCACCTGCACAAAGATATCCAACTCGCGCGTTGCTATTCCTGGGATGAACGACGTGAAGGACTGAACGCTCAAGAGCACGTTGTCCAAATCAAGATACAAGCTAGCGCCAGTGAGCGGTACCTCACCCCTAACCCAGAATTCAGAGGTTCTTCCTATGATCCAATTAAGTAGCAAAAAGAAGATACCGATCGTTGCGACAGACCAGCCGAACACCCGTAGAGAGCTCTCTCCATAAACAACCACGGTGACTGTAGTCTCGATTTTCTGAATCGACTTATCAGTAATTAGGAGGTTTGTAGAAATCATCACGGGTTGCTGACAACTCGATGAACGAGAGCGGCCTCTGCTTTGCGGAGGTGTTCGGCCGCTGTCCCAGGAGCACAGTTGAGACGGTCGGCGACGTCAGCGACCCCAGATTCACGGGGTGATTCGTAATACCCAATCTCGATCGCGACAGTTACCGCTTCAGATTGGCGGTCGCTGAGAGCATTTGCGGCATCCATTCGGCTGGCATCGTACTGACCGACACGCTGGACGTCGACATCAACGCTAGCTGGAGCTTCGTCGAGTGCCTGCTGGAGGGAAGAGGCTGTCCCGACGACAGTGAGTCCTATCCTGCGGTCGCTACGAAATTCGATCGGAGGCATCACGACGAGGCTTCCATGGGTGAATGCGTTGGTCAGACGTTGTGCTCCCGCGTCGAGGCGTTCGCGCACGTAGAGATAGAACGCATTCTCCTCAGCCGGTACTATCTCGTGGTCTAAAATCGTGCTCACGTCTTCGAGAGCGGACTCATACGGACCGGGTGGCCCCTCAGCGTAGAATATCATCGTGTTCGTCTCACCGACAGCAGGATTCCATTGCAGAAGTCGATATGAGCTGTATTCGTCGTGTTCGGCGACGAACTCGTGCATCGGATGGATGATCTCCTCACTCTGGTCGAGACACAACTGGAGATACTTCACACCAAGCCATCAGTCTCCTCATTTAAACAACCCTCACCAGAGAGGCAGAACGCGCTCGCCGGCAGCCTTCCAATGCCCAGCTATCGTTCGGCTATCAGAATCAACGATTCCACAATGAGCTCACAGACATCCAGTGAAACCCAAAACGGAGCTGTCGAAGAGTCGCTCGCTGCTCTCCTCTCATCCCATACAATCGCCCGCGATGACCATCGCAATGCGCCGGGATTCGTCGTCCGACCTGATGAAATCGAGGACGCGCTGCGCGTCTTGCGGGATGAGGCGGGCTTCGACCACTGCTCGAACGTCACAGCACAGGAATACGAAGACCGCTTCGAGAGCATCTATCACCTGAAAAAGTACAGCGACCCTACTGACGAAGTGAGCATTATCGTCCCGACCTCACGGGACGACCCGGTGAGCGAGAGTGCGGCATCGGTCTATCGGACGGCCGAGTGGCACGAACGCGAAGCCTACGACTTGGTGGGTATTCACTACGAGAACCATCCCGACCTTCGCCGTATTCTCCTCCCCGAGACGTGGCAGGGCCACCCGCTAGGACTCGATTACGACCAGGACGAGCCACAGGTGGTCACACTCGAATCCCACGCCAATCCATTAGAGGACGACCATCGCGAGGACGGCGCGGATACGATGTATCTGAACATCGGGCCGCATCATCCCGCAACCCACGGTGTGCTCCATATCGAGACCATCCTAAGCGGTGAGCAGGTAGTCGGTCTGGACCCCGACCCGGGCTATCTTCACCGCTGTGAGGAGCAGATGTGCCAAAATAGCACGTACCGCCACCAGATCATGCCATACCCTGACCGCTGGGACTACCTCGGCGGGCAGATACTCAACGAGTGGGCATACGCTCGCACTGCCGAGGACCTCGCCGGTCTCGAGGTCTCCGACTACGCACAGCTCATTCGGACGATGAGCGGTGAACTCTCGCGGATTCTCTCCCATCTGCTCGCGATCGGCACTTTTGCGCTCGACGTCTACGGCGAGTTCACTGCCACGTTCATGTACGCCCTGCGGGATAGGGAAGTCGTCCAGAGTATCTTCGAGGATCTGACGGGCCAGCGCCTGATGTTCAACTATCTCCGGTTGGGAGGGGTCGCATGGGACCTCCCTGAACCGCGCGCAGAGTTCTTCGAAAAGGTTCGAGAATTCCTCGATGACCTGCCGCATAAACTCGATGAGTATCACGACCTGCTCACCACGAACGAACTGTTTCAACTCCGGTGCGTCGATACGGGTGTTTTGGAAGTCGACGAGGCAAAGGAGTACGGCTGTACCGGGCCGGTAGCGCGCGCTTCGGGCGTGGATTACGACCTTCGGCGAGACGACCCCTACGGGTACTATCCCGAACTCGACTGGGAGGTGGTGACTGCTGCAGAGGGTGACAACTACGCGCGCGTGCTGTGCCGATTACAGGAGATCGAGCAATCAGCGCGTATCATCGACCAGTGTGTCGACCTACTCGAAGACTGGCCCGAGAACAACCGCGAAATCCAATCAAGTGTTCCACGAACGTTGCGACCGAACGAGGACGCCGAGATCTATCGTGCAGTGGAGGCCGCGAAAGGCGAACTCGGGATCTACATCCGAAGCGACGGGACCGACAAGCCAGCCCGGTTTCACATTCGGAGTCCGTGCTTTTCGAACCTTCATGCACTGGAGGAGATGGCTACAGGTGGGTACGTCCCGGACCTAATTGCGTCGTTAGCGAGCCTCGATATTGTTCTCGGTGAAGTCGATCGGTAGGAGAAGATTGAAGAGGGGTAGCTGTCACTCAATTTCAGGAATAAAGATATTCTCGATAGTACAGTCGAAGTGGCAAGCAAGTTCGAACGCGAGCTCCAACGATGGATTGTATCGCCCTCGTTCGATTGCGTTGATGGTCTGCCGACTCACTCCGACAGCCCCCGCCAGCTCGCCTTGGCTGAGGTTCATTGCGTCACGCCGCTGCGGAAGGTCACTGCTGCAAGACCCGATAAGAACGCACCCGCTACTGGACGAGCGATTTCTTGGAGTGCTTCTTCCATCTCCCGCTCGAGAATGTTCTGATACGAAAGAGATGCGCTGGATGGTTCATCACTCCCTGTTTCGGTACTCATTCAAACCAGCACATTTTCCCAACGATATTCCTCCCAACGGTAAGTCCGCTGGGCTTTCCAAGTGGAAATAGAAAAGAGCAGTATCGATTGCGAATTAGACTTTTACCAGTGGCACCTTAGAGATGACAGTCTCTATACTACCACACCTGGTGTAAATGCTGAGGCCGACCTTACGATTCTGGCTCAAGCAGAGTTGAGAATATCTTTCGTTGAACGGTACGGTTAAGTTGGGAAAATGCAGAGGGAGACACCCCCAATGTTTCTGCAACCTCCGAGCCGGTGCTCTCACGTGGCGTTTCGAAATACCCACTCAGATAGGCTGTCCTCACAACCTCTAACTGTCGGTCAGTAAGTTGATCAAAGATTTGTGGACGAGCCAAATCACGAATATCGTTCGAACGCTGCCGTCCGTACTGTGTAATAAGAGACAGGTCTTTGAACTCATTTGAGAGAATGTTGTTGATAGGTCGAGTGGCCGTTGGATGTGGGACTTCTATTTTGAGGCGCATTGCTTCTGGATTCACGGATATTTCACGGAGGATAGCTCCATGATCAATGAGCTTAGTCGCGATAAAGGGATTCGAGAATCGGAGTTGAACGCTTGAAGCACCTCCATCAGTCGATTCAGAAATCACACGGAAATCTTCAACACCGACGATCGATATGGCCGCTTCGCGAAGGTGGTCGAGAGAATCTTGCTCAACTTTAGCGATTGCTGATATCCCTTGGGAAGTCTGTTGGAGACCTTCATCAAAACAGATGGCACAGTCAGCTGTACGCGCAAGCTGGAGCAAAACAGATTCTTTATCAGTTGTTTTGTACTCCAACTCGGTGGCAGTATCACTAAGAAGTGCATCCCGTTGCTTTGCTGCAGTAATAGCCGCAGCGATCGTTTCGCTCAACTCGTTAAGTACTGATAGCGTGGTTTCATCAAATGCCTCCTGTTGGCTTGCATAGACGGTTACAACGCCGTAGAACGCTTCTTCATGGACCAAGGGAAGGCTAAGAGCAGAACGGAATCCATGAGCAAGTGCTTCCGATCTCCAGGTCTCTGAATGAATCTTACTCGCGATATTTGAGACTACTGTCGCCTGTCGTGTTTCAGCTGCCTGAGCAGTGGGTTCCTCATGTGGCACATCTTCGGAAAATGTAGAATTGAGATACTCCATTCCTCGGCCGGCCCACGCTTGAGGAATGACCTGACCGGTACTTTCGCCTGGGAAGCCGATCCACGCGAAATTAAACCGATCGGATGCTGTGAGACGCTCGCAAACAGCGTACTCAATTCCCTCCTGTGTTCTGGCTGTGACGAGTTCTTGGTCGATTTCTCTAATAATATCGTTTATCCGGTTGAGCTTTGAGAGTCGACGATTCCGCTGTTGCAACTCGCGGTCTCGTTTATGGAGTTTCTCATCTCGTTGTACGCGATCAAATGCTGCCTCAGCAGTTGCACCAAGAAGATCTGTTATTTCTCGAACAACATCGTTTAGCGAATCCGGTGTGGTTGAACTTGCAAATAGCACACCTTCATCTCCTATTGGCACTGCGAGCGAGCTCCTGAGATCACTAGGTTGAATGACTGGGCTCTCTATTCCTTCATCGGTAATCATCAATCTGCCCTCAAGGAAAGCTTGGCTGACAACGTTTTCTTCAGAGAGTTCTATCCTGGTGTCGGATTTCTGGGGTGTCTTCAGTGAGTCAGAACTGGCTGACGAGTGGAGAACATTTGTTCGCTCATCTAATGAATAGTACTCGATGTACTCTAGAGGGAGTGCTCGTCTTGCATGCTGAACAAGACTCTGAGCAATCTCTTCGCGAGATTCCGTATAAAGAAGCTCTCGAGCTAGATCATGAAGGGTTGAGAGTGCTTCTTCGCGCTGCTTTCGCGTAGTAATATCACGGCAACTGATGAGTGTTGTCCCACCGTTGATTGAAACCCGTTTTATGTTTATGAGTAGTGTGTGCTCGTCGGCGTACTTGTCTGTCACTTCTCGCTCTTTGTTAGTTATAATCCCTTTTTTATCGAGGTCATCAGTGTCAAATAGACCGTCTCCCAGTAATTCGGAGATAGTTCCAATTTCTTCGATCTCTTCAGCAGTGTAACCAAAAATAAACCGTACGTTAGGGCAGATGTACGTGAACTCACCATCATCGTCAGCAATAAGAATAGTTTCATTCATATTGTTGAGTATAACTCGGTGTAACTGCTCGGAATGCCGAAGATCACGCTCTAACTCAACACGCTCGGAAATGTTCTTCATTGTCACCAGAACCGATCTAGCTTCTTTCTCTCCTTCAGGAGCTGCTCGTATCGAGAGATCTACGACTGAATCGCCATTAGGAGTATCGTATGTAGTTTCCAATGTTTGTGGCATTCCTAAGACAGCAGCCTCAAACGAATTTCGAATATTACGAATATCTCGCTGTTGTGTCCAAAGTGGGAGATCCCAGAGGCGCTTGTTCTTTGGCGACTTAGAGGTAGCGTCCGTCAATTCGAGAGCAGTATCGTTCATTCGATGAATAAACCCATCCGAATCAAGCAATATCGTCGCAGTAAGAGGGTCACTAAACTGTATTTCGAACTGTTCGGCTTGTTGGATTTTGTCTTCCTCTCTCTTCGCGTTGGTCAGTACTTGCTCTACACGCTCTTGTAATTGCAAGTCTGGAATATCACCAGAGGGAACGATGTAGTCAGTTGTTCCAGCAGCGATTGCATTGCTAGCAAGGCTTTCACTACCATTTCTCGGATAAAGAATTACTGGAAGCTGAGCATGCGTCGAACGGACGGCACGAAGCAACGATATTCCGTCCCCGTCCGGGATCGTGTAGGCGCTGACGATACAACTAATGTCACATGATTCATTTCTCAGACGACCGAGGCCTTCCTCGACCGTTTGAGCGCAGTGTAAGGTCTCAGCAGTTCCTTCAAGTGATGTTGCAACACTACTCAACCAACTTTCAGTACCAACCAAAAGTACCGAGGGAGGGGTATAGGAATTGATGAGCACGAGTGTAAGTTGGCTTACTACCTAATAAGGCCTTACAGGCTGAAGTGTGTGTCGCGGACTCAATATGTATCTTTGAAGCACCACAGCCTTCGTGGTTTGGCAAGTATTGCGTTTATGGTCACTGTGCCAAAAGACCAGAGCTCCGAAGAAGAGCAAGAGACCCGTTCAGAAGTAACGCGTGTGTGGAACGTAGGTTACGACCCGGAGGGAACGTCCGAATATGAATGCCTCCGGTGTGGAGAGCTTGTCCTCGGAGAATCTCATCCAGGCGATTGCCCACAGTGTCACTCAATGCTTCGAAATCGCTCCATGTCCTTCGAATAAGAGGAGGAGACCCCATGTCATCAGAAACTCCCCAATCGGCAATAAAATCGACCGTCTCGCCACCCGAACAGAGTAATGAATCGGCCATTGAAACCGCTCGTCAGCAGTTAGAGCAGGCGGCTGCACATATCGACCTTAACCAAGGGATCGCTGAGCGACTAAAGCACCCTCGCCACGTCCACCGGGTGTCTCTTCCACTCGAACGTGATAATGGAGAACTCGAAGTACTGACCGGATATCGTGTCCAGCATGACAGTGTGCGCGGTCCGTACAAAGGGGGCCTCCGCTATCATCCTGAAGTTAGTGAGGCAGAATGTACTGGCCTAGCGATGTGGATGACGTGGAAGACTGCGGTTATGGATCTTCCATTCGGCGGCGCGAAGGGCGGTGTCGTTGTCAATCCAAAGTCCCTGAGCGAAGGAGAAAAAGAGCGGCTCACTCGTCGATTAGCGCAGGAGCTCCGGGAGAGCATCGGTCCCTTGCAAGACATTCCAGCACCAGATATGGGAACTGATGCTCAGACGATGGGCTGGCTCATGGATGCGTATAGTATGCAACAGGGGGAAACCTCACCTGGTGTCGTCACCGGCAAGCCACCAGTTATCGGCGGAAGCTATGGACGCGAGGAAGCACCTGGTCGGAGTGTTGCAATTATCACGCGAGAGGTTTGTGATTACTACAATCATCCTTTAGAAGGAGCGACAGTCGCTGTGCAGGGGTTTGGAAGTGTGGGTGCAAACGCTGCTCGATTACTCGATAGTTGGGGAGCGACCGTCATCGCGGTAAGCGACGTCAATGGTGTTGCATATGACGGTGATGGGATCGACGTTCAAAGAATCCCTTCGCATGATGAAGAGCCGGAATCAGTCACAAAATATGCGAACGAGGTTCTATCTGCAGCGAAATTATTCGAAATCGATGTAGATGTTCTCATTCCCGCTGCAGTTGGGAACGTCATCACTCAAGATAACGCGGATACGCTCCAAGCAGACATTATCGTAGAAGGGGCAAACGGCCCCACAACCTCCATAGGAGACGAAATTCTTAGAGAGCGCAATATCCCTGTCATCCCAGACATTCTCGCAAATGCTGGGGGTGTGACTGTCAGCTACTTCGAATGGCTACAGGATATCAATCGTCGACCATGGTCGCTTGAGGAGGTCAATAACGAACTAGAAAAGGAGATGTTGACCGCATGGAACGAAGTCAGAACGGAAGTTGAAAAGAGGAATGTATCGTGGCGTGATGCTGCATACATCGTTGCTCTTTCTCGTCTGGCAGAAGCCCACGAAGCCCGTGGTCTCTGGCCGTAATATGCGATCGGTGCTCGCGAGATTCGCTTCTTCGGCTTTTGGCTAAGCAACTTCTGTCTCAGAAGCCGAGATCAAGCATCCGATTGCCGGCAAGTAACAGGCAAATCACCAGGAGAAACACGAGAAATGTCCCAAAAGCGACTCCCCAACCAGCAGCATCCGCGATCGTTCCTATGACGACGCTCCCAGTTGCACTCATCATCATATAGGTCGTCCGCACGAGACCGAATCCAGCACCTCGCTCGGCACTCGAAAGGTTATCTACAAAACGCGGGAGGAGTGCTGCACCCCATCCCATCGAGACGCCAACGAGAATGATTCCAACGAGCAGAACTAGTAACTTCGATCCAATAAGGAGCAGTCCGAATCCCCCGATCCCGAGAACTGCACACAGCCCCCCAATCTCTTCACGACCGTATCGATCCGATAGCGATCCAATTCCGGGTTGTGTGAGTCCCTGTATTACGAAGTATGTCGAAAACAGCGTACTAGCGAACGTTACCGAGTACCCATGATACGCGATCAGAAACGTCGGAAGAAACGATGCTGTCGCCTGCCAAATAAACTCGAATAAAAACGCCAGCAGAGCAGTGAACGCAATTTTTCGCCGGGAGAGCAACTCGATGACCGGTTTGAGCGCGAACCGATCACCCATTGGCTGTGTGGGCCGTGCGGGTTCTGTTGGGCGTACTTTCCACTGAAAGAGAATGAATACTGGTAAGGCGGCCACAGCTCCGAGGGCGATTGCAGCCCGCCAGCCAAGCCACTGACTCACAGCTGCCGCTGCGATTGGAGCTATCAACCCAGCGAGTGGTGCACCGGAATTGTGGAGACCGATCGCAGTGCCGATGTTGTTCAGTTTCCGGGTAAGGAGTGTCGTTGCAACGCTATAGTGCAGCCCTGCAACACCGCCTAAAAGGAGTGTAAGGGCGATGAAAATAGGCATCGATGGCGAGAGTGCAAGCAGGCCACTGACGACTGTTGTGAGTCCAACTGCGGCGAGGATGATACGTCGCTCGCCGTATCGGTCAGCGAGAACACCGCTCGGAAACTGCACAAACGCGTACGCCATCCAGAGACCAGTCAGAGCCAGTCCAAGGATACCGCTTGAGGAATCGAATGTATCGACGATTTCCGGCACTACTGGACTGATGACCAATCGAGCGACCATTGTCGCGAAAAACGCCAGCGTACAGAGTACAACGAGAGTAACTCGATAGTCCCATACTCGCTTCACTATCTGCGTTATCCCCTTGAGATGGGAAAACGTGCTGACTTACCGCAGCATTTATCAAAATTTTTATGCTCATATGCTTTAGTCGAGTGCATTAGATTTCTTGATTGATGTGATTGGTATTGTATTAGTTATTACTTCGGTATCCAAACGTCAATTCATCCTGAGTGCAGTGTCTCTGAACACTTGTTCCGCAAATTCAGAAATCCCATATTTCCTGCCAGCAGCCATTAGGCCACTAACAGGGTGGTACTACACCTCTTCCTAATCACTGATTGGGTCCGTGCAACTACTGGTGAGTCACCGATATGGGCTTGAACAGTTCTATCGCGAAATCATATCCTCCTAAACGCTGTGTGTGCCTTCGTTTACTGTGAGATTATCACAAGACCCGAGATAAGTCTGCAACTCCCAGAACACATTCTGATGTATCCCCCAGTCTTAGAAGTGGAGACTAATGCTCTCAATGCACAGAATAGCTGGTGACTTCTCTCCGAATACAGATTCTGTCGATTCTCAAATTCTGTCACCCCTGTCAGTAATCACTAGTTTACTAATGGAGGGAATGAGAAATGGGCAAACGAGTGATCGCGTGTGAGACTTAGTTAGTAAACGTACTGATTTGGCTTTGTCGCTGCCGCTGCATACCGAATAATGTCTGAATCCTTATTGGACTGTGAGTCCTCCATCAATAGTCAGCGGATGTCCCATCACGAACGAGGAGTCATCCGAACAGAGCCAAACGACCGCTTGGGCAATTTCCTCAGGGGTACCTAACCGACCAGCAGGTACACCCGCTGTTATTTGTTCCATCATTTCGGGGTCAGCCTCGCCAGCCCGCTGTACCATCGGGGTATCAATAACGCCCGGACAGACAGCATTGATTCGGATATTTTCATCCGCGTAGTCTAATGTAGCCTTTCGCGTTAATCCAATAACGCCGTGCTTGCTGGCGACGTAGGGTGATCCGCCGCTACCGGTCAGCCCGGAAATGGAAGCGGTGTTGACAATGCTTCCCTTCCCTTGCTTGAGCATCTCCGGTATCTCGCGCTTCATACATCGCCAGACGCCTTTCAGGTTGACACCAATTACCTGATCCCAGTTCTCCTCAGAGTGTTCAGCCAGCAGAACGCTATCGCCTTCGACCCCAGCATTGTTGTGAGCAAAATCGAGTCGCCCATATTGGTCAATGGCTTCTTGCACCATCTGGTCGACATCTTCCTGCTCAGTAACATCTGTTCGAATGAATGTTGCCTTTCCCTCTTTTTCTTGAATCATCTCAACGGTTTCATTTCCACCGTCTTCGAAGATGTCGGCGACGACCACGCTAGCCCCCTCTTCAGCAAAGCGCAGTGCTGATTGCCGTCCGATTCCCGACCCCGCTCCGGTCACGACCGCTACTCCCTCCTTTACTCCTTTCATGGATTTTGGTTCCTATCCCATATGTATGAGACAACATAACAATTGGCGTGAACCGTATAGAAGGTTTCGTCTATCATAGACGTCCTGAGTAGCCGTTCTCAACAATGTGGTAGAGCGTTCTTAGGGAATCGAAAAGTAAGGTATCAGAGCACCCTCTGGACATCGATATAAGGGGTTAGCGACCGTGTACTTCGCGTTCCCTGTGAGGGGGCTATGTTAGCAATTCTTCCTCGTTGCCTTGATATCGAACACTTTGTAGCAAGTGACGTGTAATCCACTAATATCGTTCTCACTATGGAATGATAGCACTCCATTAGGACAAAACTGTCCTACTTAATCGGAGATAGCACTCGCCGATAGAGTTCTACAACTCTTTGAGTAGCACACGGAGGGCAATGGCGACCGTTTCAAAACTGGCGAGATCAAGTCCATCAGTCGTAAGAATGATGCCCTGGTCGCCAACGATGACGCGGCTGATGAATCCCTCGGAGAACACGCGAATAGTGAATTCGTACGTGCCGATATCAGGTTCGCTGTCCGGGTCCGTTTCAAGCCCTCTATACGTCTCCTTGGAATCAAACCCGAGACGTTCGTTATCGACAAATGATCGTTTCGCCTTGCGTGCCTGCTCTCTATCGTTCTCGTAGAGGTCGCTCCGGAGATAGAGCATCTCGAAGTCAGTAGGCGTGAAATGGATTACACTTCGGAGTGAATCACCGATACCAGTTCGACAAATGCTAACAACACCCTCCACAAATTCATTTGACAACTCCTCTTTCATGTCAATGAAATGGTTGGCTCTGATAATAACTCTATCGCCAGGACGCGAAATACGTATCCAGAACTTACCCAACCGAACAAGGTAGAGATATTCAAATTTATCTGTTAGATCAATCGTCGAATGAAAGATGTGATCCCCTCAAAACAGGAAATCGACAACCCAATTTACAGCATTCAAAACGACGAGAATGCCGCCCTCTACTCGGGAGAGTTCGTTCCGAGTTCTGAACAAGAAACTCACAATGAGGACGATCCCAAGTAACCACCACATACTTTCAATCGCAGTAGATGCAACGGAAAGTGGTCGAATAACAGAAGCCAACCCTAGCACACCTAAGAAATTGAAGACACAACTACCAACAAGATTTCCTGCCGACATCCCGGCTCTCCCGTGTCGAATTGCAACGACTGAGGTAGCGAACTCCGGCATTGACGTGCCAGCAGCAACGATCGTTACACCGATTACCCATTCGGAAACCCCGACATCCCGCGCAAGGTTTACTGCCGCGAGAACGAGCAAGTGGGCTCCAAGAACTACGACTGCGATCCCGACGATCAGTCGAATAACATCGAACCAATTGAATGAAGTCGTAGGTGTTTCCTCGACTGCGATATATTCGCTGTCGCTTCGAACTAATACGACAATATATCCGCCCAAAAATGCGAGCAACACGCTCCCTTCGAGACGAGAGACCTGTAGGTCCCACAATAGTACAAAAACCAACACAGTTGCTCCGAAGAGCACGGTATTATCACGTCGCAGAAGATCCCTCGAAATCGGAAGTGCGCGCATGAGGGCTGCTCCACCAAGAACGAAACCGAGATTGAGAATGTTGGAGCCGACGACGTTGCCGACGGAAATATCTGCCTTCCCGACGAGCGCGGCGTCGAGCGTCACGGCAAATTCGGGGGCGGACGTTCCGAAAGCGACGATCGTGAGCCCCACGATGAGTTCTGAGACACGGAATCGCCGAGCGATCCGACTTGCTCCGTTGACGAACTGTGATGCACCGACCCATAGTCCGAAGGCACCGATGGCGAGAAGTATGAGATCGACAATCGTTTCCGGGACGGTCATGAGCGTCGACAAGACGAGCCACATCCCCAGGAGAGTCGGACGTGCTTCCGGACTACGGGCAGTGACAGCGCTGTGCTAGTCCGTCGCGAAAGGGGCGAAGGTAGTACGTGTTTTGGCTTCCGGACCGGATACTCGAATCGATGGGTTCGGCTCATTATTCACCACGGAGATTCTGCGAGACGAACTCGGAGAACAGTTGGGTTACGTCGCTGCGGACCAACTCTTCACTGACGACAGCGAGACCGATAGCACCGATTTCTACGGCGATGCGCGTGAGGTCATCACTGTCGTTGGCGAAAATGGTAACGACCACGTTTCGCTCGCCGGTTGCGAGCTCGCGCACACCGATGACGCCGGAAACATCCAGCGCTTGATCGCTCAACATAGCGCGGTCGGTGATCGGTGCGGTACAGACGATTCGGACGTGTAGCTGGTAGCCCACCTGTTCGTAATCGACTGCGGCGCGGTACGCCATGATGATGTCTTGGCGTTCTAGCCGTTGGATACACTTTCGAACCGTACTCGGCGATGGCGACGACGACACCCGTTCGGCGATGTCACTTGAGGAGGTTCCTCGTGCATCGTGTTGTAGCTCGTGGAGGATTTGACGGTCCAATTCATCTATTCCCTGCAGAGTCATGTGATCTCCTCAGCGATGGTTCGTGGACCGATGACGGTATAAGTATCCGACCGGCATCGTTCACTCATTCCGAGCCCCGATCCCCCGTCGGTCACGGTCCTTCTTCCTCGGGAAACAACGCGTTGAGACAGTCGTCGGTGAACGTCGGCAACGTGATCATGTTTCCAGCCTTGATCTTGATGATCACGCCCGTAATGTCGGAGAGATACAGGTGAACGGCGGTCGCCCGCTCGTGTTCGATGACGAGCGTCCGCGCCGGCCCGAGGTGTGCGTACACTTCCTCGACGTACGGTCGGCGGAACAGGGCGATCGAGCGGTGGACGACGACGTCGAACTCGTGGCCCGACAGTTCGGTCTTGAGGTCCGGGCGGATGTACCGCATCGCGTAGTCGTAGCTCGTCGCATTGAACGAGGCCACCCACCGGAGGTCGTCGTCGAATCGGCCTTCGAGGTAGTTGGTGAGGCTGTCGTAGTCCGGGTTCGTGTTGCTGTTGTTCGTGGTTGTCATGGTGTTGTTACCTTGGTTGATCGATCACGCGAGCGCGGCGACGAGGAGCGCAACGGCCGTCGTCGTGATCAGCGCGAGCAGCGCCGTGTGAAGCGTCGTTTCGGCGATCTCCGGATCGCGTCCGGCGAGCGACCCGAGACGGCCGGTCAGTTCTTCGCCCGCAACCGTCGCTGCCGAACCAACACGGACGGCGAGCGCCGCAGTCGACGTCGTGGCTGCCGCAGCGACCGGATGTAACACCCGGTCGACGTCGACCGGCTGGATGCGAGCGAGCCGGGTGCGGAACAGTGCGAATGCGCCGACGCCGGCCGCCGCCACAACGAGCGCTTTTGCGAGTTCGCTCGCAGCGTAGGGCTCGAACCCGTCCGCGTCGCCGGCAAACAGGCCGAGAAACACCTCGGGGAGTATACCGAACAGTATCGAGGGGAGCGCAATGACGACGAGCACGGTCGAGAGCGTTATTCGACTCGGCGCAACCGACAGCGGTTCGGGAGCACGGCGCACGAATGCGTAGTAGCCGAACTTGGCAAACGAGAGTGCCGTCCCGACACTCCCGAGAACGAGTACCCACCAGAGGAGATCCGCACCGGCGTTCTCGACGGCCTTCATCACGAGACCCTTGCTGACGAATCCTGAGAACCCGGGTACCCCTGTGATGGCGAGCGCGGCGATCAAGAACGTCCCGAAAACGACGGGCATCTCCCAGGCCAGCCCTCCGAGTCGTTTGAGCGACGTCTCGCCGGTTCGGACGATGATCGCCCCGGCCACCATGAACAGCAGTCCCTTGTAGAGGACGTTTGCCGTCAGGTGGGCGAACGCGCCGGCGAGTCCGGCGGCCGTTCCGATATCGAGGGCGACGATCATGTACCCGAGCTGTGAGATGATGTGATACGAGAGCAGGCGGCGCATATCCGTCTGGAGTATCGCCTGTGTGACGCCGTAGAATACCATCACAGCGCCCAGCCACGCGACGACCGCGTTGCCGTCGAGAGCGAGTCGGGCGAGGGCATAGACGGCGACCTTCGTAGTGAAGCCAGCCAACACGACGGTCGTGGTGACGTGTGGTCTGGAGTATGTCTCGGGCAGCCACGCATGGAGACCGATGAATCCGAGATTGACGCCGACGCCCGCGAGCGCCAGCACCGTCGGGAGTCCCTCCGTGAAGCCGCCGTCATCGACGAACGTCCCCGCCGTAGCGTAGTGAAGTGCAATGGCCCCAACGAGAAACGCGCCGCCGACAAGGTGGTAGATCGCGTAGCGGAACGCCGGTCGGACGGCGTCGCCGCCGTGGTGCCAGAGGAGTATCGTCGCCGACACAGCGAGTAGTTCCCACGCAACGAGCAGCGTCAGCCAGTCTCCCGCGAGCACCACGGCGACGCCTGCACTCATGTACACCAATGAGTAGGCGCTCTGACGGACGTCAGCTTCGGTCGCGTACCCGTAGAGAACGTTCAGCGCAGCGACGAACCCGAAGAGTGCGGCGACCGGACGCGAGAGGCCGTCGATGCGGACTGGGACTTGCTCGAAACCTAGGGGAGCGATCGTCGGTCCCGCTCCGGTCGGCGCGGCTAGTATCCACGGCACCGTCAGTGCGGCGAGTGCGACTGCGACCACCGTGCCGACACGGCGCGACGCCAGCAGGACGACTACGGCTCCGAGGAGGTACGCCACCCATGGCGGGACGAGCACCAGCACGTCGTTCATCCGAACACCTCCACAACGACGGTCTCCGCGAGCTCCCAAAACGGGAAGAGCGTCGGTGCGATGCCGAGCGCAACGGCAACGCCTACGGTACTCAGAACGGGCACGAGCAGGAGTGGGGACGCTTCCCTACCGGGGGGAGGATGCTTCCACGCTGTGCGGTTGACGTAGCCAACGTCCGTTGTATGTGGTGGCGCGAACGCATGGCGGCTTTCGGGCGTGTCCGCTCCGGGTCGGCCGAAAAAGGCGAGATAGATGATCGGCCAGAAGTAGAGCAGTTTCAATAGCCCGGCGAGGAGGTACGCCCCAACGAACACCGGGGACGGACCCCCTGCCGCCCCGAGGATGAGGTGGAACTTGCTGACGAAGCCGGCAACCAACGGGAAGCCGATGAGTCCGGCCGCGGCGACGGCGAACGCCGTCATCGTCGCTGGAAGGCGACGGCCGACGCCCGCGAGGTTGGAGACATATTTCTCGCCGGTTTCGACGGCGATGACGCCCGCGGCGAGAAAGAGAGTGATCTTCATGAAGGCGTGGGCGACGATATGCAGAAAGGCTCCGAACACCGAAAGAGGCGTTGCAAGCGCGAACCCGAGGGCGATGTACGAAAGCTGGCTCACCGTCGAGTAGGCCAGTCCGCGTTTCAGGTTGTCCTGTCGGAGGCCGATGACGCCCGCGATCACCATCGTGATCGCGGCGGCGACCGCGAGGGGAAGACCGACGCCGAGGTCCCACGTCATGTCCGGGCCAAAGATATAGAGAGTAGTTCGACCGATCGCGAAGACGCCACTTTTCACGACGGCGACGGCGTGGAGCAATCCCGAGACAGGCGTCGGCGCGACCATCGCCGTCGGTAGCCAGCCGTGGAGTGGCATGACAGCAGCCTTGACGCCGAACCCGACGACGAGAAGGGCGAACGCGGCGCGCGTGAGCGTCGGGTCGGCGGTCGTGAGTGCGTCGATGCCGCCCGGAGCGAACCCGACCGAACCGGCAAGAACGCTCACGAGCACGGTTCCGCCGAGCGCGACGACACCACCGCCGAGCGTGTACGCCACGTACGTACGTCCTGCGTCGCGTGCTTCGGGCGACCCGGTGTGGACGACCAGCGGATAGGTGGCAAGCGTCAGCAGTTCGTAGAACACGAACAGTGTGAGGAGATTCGCGGCGAAGGCGACGCCCATTGTCGCCGCGATGCTCGCCGCGAACGCCGCGAAGTACGTGGTCTGAGATCGCTCGTCTAATGCACGAACGTAGCCGATGCTATAGACACTTGTCACGAGCCACAGCGTCGCCGCGAGCAGCGCAAACAGAAGTCCGGCGGCGTCGGCCCGAAGCACGAACGCGACCCCCGCTATCGATCCCAGCGGCATAACGTGGGTCACGGAGGACTGGATCAGCAGCCAGACGGTCACGAGTGTCGCCACCGCCGCCAGCAGCGTCCACGCCTCCCGCAGATTCGGCCGAGCCCGCGATACGGAGACGAATACGATCGCCAGCGCGGGTAGCGCGACCGGCGTAGCCGGCAGTACCGATACGACGTCGGTCACAGCCACCCCTCCACGACGGGGGTAAACCAGTTGGCCAGTTCGGTTGATCCGAGACCGAGTACGACTGTCGTGACGGCCGCGATGATCACGACCACGACGGCGCGGGTGTCGGACAGAGCGCTCGCATTCGCAGCGTTCGTACTGCGGCCGCCGTCAGTCACCCTCCTATTAGCCGACGAACTCTCTGGGGCGAAATACAGTTGTTCGACCACGCGACCAGCGTAGACGAGCGACAGCAGAGTGCTGCCGACGACGACGGCGGTGGTTCCCCATGCGCTGGTCTCGATCGCGGCGAGGGCGAGGTACCACTTGCCGGCGAACCCGACCGTCGGGGGAAGGCCGACGAGTGATGCGAACCCAACGGCGATGGCGGCCGAAAGCACCGGGGCTTCGCGCGCAAGCCCGGCGTAGTCGGCGACAGTTGTCGCCACCAGGTCGCGCTCAAACAGCCCCGCCGCGACGAACAGCCCGCCCTTGGCGACCGCGTTGCCGACAAGGAGGAGGAGTGCTCCGACGACGGCGGCGGTGGTCCCCAGCGCGATTCCGATGGTAACGAGACCGAACTGGAGGACCGAGGAGGTCGCGAGGAGCCGCTGGACGTTCGACTGTCGAAAGGTGAGATACCCACCCACAAGGACGCTGACGACGCCGACCGCGAGCAGACCGGTTCGAGCGAGCGGGGCGGCGGTGAGGAAAGCCACCGTGAACACGTCAAAAACGATACGAACCAGTGCGTAGCCGGCGACGGTCGAGCCGAGCGTCGCGAGCAGCGCCGTCACGTCGAGTGGCGCGGCAGCGTACGCATCGGGTTTCCACGTGTGCAGCGGGAACAACGCGATCTTCACGCTGAGCCCGATCGCAATGAGTACGAACGCCGCGACGACGAGCGGCGAACCGTATCCCGCACTCGCCAGTCCACTCCGAAGACTAGCCATCGCGAGCGTTCCGGTGGCGACGTATGCGTAGCCGACGCCGAGCAGATAGAAGGTTGCGCCGACGGTGCCGACGAGCAGGTAGTGCAACGCGGCGAACGCCGCCGTCGCGCCCCGACGACCTGCGACCAGGGCGTATGCGGCCACCCCGGAGATCTCGAGGAATACGTAGAGATTGAACACATCGGCAGTGACGGTCACACCCGTTAGACCGGCCACGAGGAGCAACCAGAGACTATCGGTCATCCCCGAAACCTCGGAGCGGACGGCGAGGTACAGCGTCGCCGCGGCGACCGCGACGAGCACGACAAAGACGCTTGATACCCCGTCAGCGAGCAACCCGATGCCATAGACGGCGGGCAGCCCGCCGACTACGTACGTGACTGGGCCGTTCGCGGCGACCATGGCGGTGACGGCGATGGCGAGCGCGACCTGCATGAGGAGAACGACGATGGTCGCCCGTCTCGCAGCTATTGGCCACTTTGAGCCAGCGGCGAACGGCACGAGCGAACCTACCAGCGGAACCGCAACCAACAGCGGGAGGACGTGAGTCAGGACCTGCGCACCTCCCTGATCTCGGCTTCGCTATACGTGTCGTACTCGTCGTGGATTCGGGCGACGAGCGCGAGCGCAACGGCGGTAACGCTCACGCCGACGACGATGGCCGTCAGCACGAGGACGTGTGGGAGCGGGTTGACGAATGGGCCGTCCGCCGAGACCAGCGGTGCTCGGCCGCCGGCACGAAAGGCACTCGTGACGAGAAACAGGAACACACCGGTCTGAAAGAGGTTCAGTCCAAGTACCTTTCTCACGAGGTTATCGTCATCGACGAGAACCAACAGCCCAATACCGACGAGGAGGGCGTAAACGACGTACGCGCCGTGGGACGTAAGAAGTGACTCGCTTACGACGACTCCTGCTATCATTGACGCTTTCTCTCCTCAACGGTCGTCGAGAGGGCCACGAACAGCACGATGACGACGGTCCCGACCGTCGCGCCAATGCCGAGCTCGATCGCTTCGGTTGCGTACACCGACGCTTTCGGGATTGGGAGGGTGTCGAACTGGAGGAAGGCTCCGCCGGCGGCGATCCCCGCGAGCGCGACGACGCCGAAAACGACGGGACCGATGACGACGAGTACAAGCAGGCGATTCTCCAACAGCCACGCTGCGGTGGTCGGAACGCCGAACCCAAACGCGAGCATTATGACAGTCGTTGCCGCGACGACACCACCTTGGAATCCCCCTCCAACCGAACTAGTGCCGTGAAACAGCGTGAATAGGGCGAACGTCAGCACGAAAGGCGCGAGGACCCGCACCGTCGCCGTTACAACCGGGCTGTCAGTCCGTGCAGGGGAACTCATACCACCGTCTCCCGACCGAGGACCGCGAGGACCGCGACAGCGGCGGCGAACACGACGCCGATCTCGCCGAACGTATCGAAGCCACGGTAGACAACGAGCACCGCCGTCACGGCGTTGTTGATCCCGCGAGCGGCCGTATCTTCAAGGTAGAACTGGGTGACCGGACCGAACGCAGGCGTCGCTGTCGCCCCGACAGCTGGCAGCGACGGCACGGTAGCGAGAACACCAAGGGTCACGAGGACAGCGGTGGCGATCGATCGTGGTCGAATGCGTTGTGTGTGGGGGGACACTGTGTCCCTGTGGCGCGTCGTTCGCGCTACGAGAAGCAAGAACAGTGCCGTCGTCACGCCCACCCCCACCGCGGCCTCGGTGAAGGCGACGTCGGGCGCACGAAAGACAACCCACACCATTGCGAGGCCGAGGCTGTAGGCGGCGAACGCGATCACGGCGGTCAAGAGCGTTCTCGCAATTGCCGTCACAACCGCAGCCAAGAGGACATATCCGAATATTCCAACTAAAAGGACTGCTGTTGGAGTCACCGCTCTCCTCCTGTAAGCTCCCTCTCGTTGCCAGTACGCGTCCAGGGAGTAGTCCCGCCGAGCATGGCCGCCCTGACGATGGCATGAGTCGCTGTCGGTCCCGTCACCAGAATGAACATCATAAGGAGTGCGATCTTCACCGTTTCGGTCCCGGGGTTGAGAACGACGGCGGCGGCTGCCAGTCCACAGAGCGCGCCGAGCGTCTCGCTCTTTGAGGCCGCGTGAGCGCGAGCGAACACGTCCGGGAGTCGGACGAATCCGACGACCGCGACAAACGAGAAAAATACGCTTACCGCGACGAGAGCGAGCGCCACTATCTCGACGAGGTTCACAACACTTCTCCTCGGCCGATTGAAAAACGCGCGAAGCCGAGCGAGAGCAGGAAATTCAACAGCGCGTACACCAACGCCACGTCGAGGAATCCCGGTTCGTCGAGCGCTGCGCTCAAAAGCGCGATGACGACGACCGTAGCGGTTCCGATGACGTTTGCCGCCACAATCCGGTCGGCGGTCGTCGGTCCGATGGTAATTCGGCGAAACAAACTCATCGCGAGACCGACGAGGACGGACGCTCCTATCAAAAGACCAGTCGAAACGAGCTCGGACGTCATGAGTGTTCTCCGTCCCGCTGTATGGAAGCTACCTCATCGCCGGTGACAAACGCAACCGACTGGGCAAGCGCCCCCTCCAGCAACTCGTCCCGTGTCGCCTCAGTCAGCGCGTGAACGAGAAGGTCATCGTCAAGCACGTCGAGCGTCACAGTTCCGGGCGTCAACGTGATACTATTCGCCAGCAGTGCGCGAGCGAACCGACCCTCAGGTGCAGGAACGCGAACGACGAACGGATCAATCGGGAGACTTGGATGGAGCACGACTGCCGCCAGCGACAGGTTCGCCCGGATTACTGCGACTAGGAGCACCGGAACGAAAACGAGGGCACGCATACTCGCTGTGACAGTCTCGACTGTTGGTGCTCGCTCGAAGACAATATCCCCGAGAACAGCTGCGACAACCGCTGCGCTCACCAGTCCGGTCACAATGTCGAAAATATCTGATGGATCTCCGAGCGTGAGATAGAATATGAACGCGATAATTCCCGTCCCGCCAAAGCGCGTGACTAGTCCTGATGTACTTTCCGATGGTTTGTTCACCAAATGGGTTGTCCCGTTCTCTCATCGTGTCCGTTGTTATATCTCATCCCGTACTGTCCGTTTTCCGCGTACTAATAGAGTCTACAATCCTATTAGACCATATCGGTAGTATAGTACTGGATTTTATATTGGAACGGGACGTGTGACATTCATGCACATAGAATTCAAGCAACTGGTAGAGATGCATGAGAGGTGACTTTCGTTTTCCTAGACGACTCTGGTTGGTCATTACGGGACTTTTGGTTATTTTCATGCTAGTTTTCACTCTCGTCGCCGCTATCAGCATTCTAAGCATAACACAGAGCGCTATCTTTGAACAGCTAACGTTTTTCGAGGCTGTAGAATTGTACCTTATAGAATCAGCTACATTAGTTATATTCAGCTACTTGTTGTACCGAGTTACGATTCACCTCGTACGGAGCCAGAACAAGGAACTCCAATGAAGCGGCCGTGAATCGTCCCATCGACGACCGAGAACAAACCGTGCATTGGCTGCTGATAAAGCGGTCGGATATCGACCCTAAATAAACGAGATATTCTAACGCGTCGTCGGAACACCCGACGAAGAGACCGAGGCCAGCATGTGGAGCCGTACTTTAGTGAGCTTATAGCAAGGATCATACTTACATCCACGTTCTTCGCTCAGGCGACGCCAAAATCTGTGTTTTCGAATGATACGGTGGTTCAGTTGGGTCCACTACTTCACTTGCACAGATTTAGCATACTTCTTCGTTCGCTGTAATCGCCCTAGCAAACGATAAATCGGATGGGAAGCGTATTGAGAGCTAAGAGCATGTACGACCGTATCACAATCGCTATCGATGGGAGCGACGAAGCCAAATACGCGGCCAAACGTGGGCTTGAACTTGCACTGACTCTCAATGCAACTGTCGATGCACTTTATGTGGTCCCACAGAAATCGCTCCAGCTTACACAGACAACCGAAGAGCAAACACGACTTCGAGACCGCGGCGAGGCGTTTCTCTCTGAAATCGAGGAGCTTGCGTCAGAGATCGACTATCCCATTGTAACAGCACTATCTGAAGGCAAACCGGCTGTGCAGATCAGTAAACATGCATCCGACCAGAATACTAACCTTATCATCATCGGGCGCCAGGGAATAACTGGATTGGGTAAGCGTTTTCTTGGCGGTGTCAGCGAGCAAGTTCTTTATCAGAGCGATGTGCCGGTATTCGTCATCCCTGATACTGATCAGATAACCGAATACTGTCGGATTCTCATTCCGACGGACGGGAGTGGAAATGCCGAGGTAGCGGCGCCGTTTGGTGCAACCATAGCTCAGTTCTACGATTCAGAGATTCACGTTCTAAATGTTGTAGACATACAGGCAGCGGGGGGTGTGTTTAACGCAGGTGGACTCGAGAAAGAGTTTATCGAACGACTCGAAGCGAGAGGACAGAAGGCTGTCAAGCGGACCGTAACCGGGATTGATGACACAACACCTAATGCTAATGTGCAAACTAATATCAAACGGATGACTTCATTTGAGGGGGTTGCTGCTGGCATCCGTGAATACGCCGAAGGCAACGATATTGACCTTATTGTTATGGGATCTCACGGGCGATCGAACCTTCGGCGTCAACTTCTTGGGAACGTAGCCTCAACTATACTCAGAACTGTTGATGTTCCAGTATTGATTGTAAAAAGGACCTGATAATATAAGGGGTTTCTCTGCAGACTATTGCATATGTAGATGCTGAGTCGCGAGATATAGAGAGATCCAGCCTTTGTTGAAACCTTTGCTGAGAAACATGCTCTGTGAGTAGCGCGATGGATGATGGATTGCCCCCCGAAATTTCAATTTCTCCACTTCGTCGAACGTGCGATAGCGCTGGCTCGCCGTGTAGTAGCTTGCTTCTCAACACGCTATTCGTGGAAGCGATTCACGCTGCGTCAGTAAGTCATCTTGCTCTGTCTGAAAGCGAAGAAAACGATCACTTACTGCGGCCTCGTAGACGAAATCATCAAGATGCCCTCCATCCGTGACACCCTCGCTCTTGATTCAATCCACGTATC
The DNA here is from genome assembly GCF_000336675.1 of Halococcus hamelinensis 100A6. Lineage (NCBI taxonomy): Archaea > Methanobacteriati > Methanobacteriota > Halobacteria > Halobacteriales > Halococcaceae > Halococcus > Halococcus hamelinensis. Next base: position 110,315 of record NZ_AOMB01000003.1, read on the forward strand.
CTCGACGTTCTGTAAGGCGTTCGACTACCTGCAGGCCAACTCTTTGACCTGCTCACTATTAACTAAACAGTACCCCTTCTCTCTACTTCACTTCCCAAATCGTTGGCATTGCCCTATCATACTCATCAAATCCAAGATATTGTACACCATGGATATCCAACAAACTAATAGAGGGTCAAAATTTCCAGCTCTAAGGGTTCCTCCTAGCGATAATAGCGCACCGAAATATAATCCAGGAAGATCAGGGCTACTCTATCTCTAATGCAGGTCCTAGCCGTCATATGAGTAACCCAGTGATGCCCGCCTACTTCGAAGTATATCGAGACACAGATGTCGGTTGGCGATGGCAGTTCATCACGAAAACTGGGCCGTCATTGCTGACTCCTATCAATACTACAAGCACAAAGAAGAGGCACTCGTGGAAATTGAGACTGACGCTCTCAATGCATGATCAGTATGATCTCAAAGTTGACACGCTCTCTGGTGATGAATAGATAGCGAATATAGGTCAGGCGGGCGTAGCGATGACGCGGACAGCCGTTATCGATGTAGCTTTGATAGCGCCTCCGTTCTAAGGGAGGAATATGTACGACAACATCTTGGTTCCGACAGACGGGAGTCATGGGGCGAACGCCGCGCTCGAGCACGGCATAGAAATCGCTGGGTTGAGTCGTTTAGTGTGGAAGTGACGAACCAAGCAAGAAGGAAATATTATACACGCTGAATCTTCTCATTCGTGGTCGTAAGATTGCCGAGGAGATGGTCGCCGAAGACGAGAACGAGGAGTGCACCGACGAGGTCGAAACCGAGGTCGAAAGCCACATCGGCCCGCCCATAGGAAACGAGGATTGGCTCGACCCCGATGTACTTTGCTATCGCGTGAATGGCGTACTCGAACGCTTCCCAGAGGACCCCGAGACAGACCACGACCGCGATAACTCGTGGATAAGGGTCACGCCCCCGGCGGCGAGCCGCCGCGAAGACAACCCCACCGAGAAGCGTCGCGGAGGACGTGTGCGTGACGTTGTCCCACCACCAGACGTCATCGTACGGTCCGAGCATCCCGACGGCGTGGGCGAGCATACCGGTGTTCACGTAGAGGCGTTGCCATTCCTTGAACTCGATATCGTAGCGACGTTCGATGCAGGGAGAGAGATGGGTGACGAGAAGCGCACAAGCGGCGTTGACGACCGCACCCGGGTTCCGTTGACGAAGCCCGACGACGAACACGACGAAGATACCGGCCTGAAGCCCGCGTTCGGCCGCTTGTCCTACGAATCGCAGCATGGTCTTCGTCGAGTAAGATGTCCTGGGGGGATGAAAACATCGGCAGGAAGCCGAGAACACGTCATTACGAAAACCCGTGCCCGCTCAAATAGCGGGCGGGCACGCGTGCCAGCACCTGGTCCGGAAGCGATTGGATGAGTGAGTGGCCGACGAGCCACGTGGCAACACTCGGGAGGAGCCGTCTAACGGCAGTGTAAATGGTCGCAACGACCACCGCCGAAACGATCAGCCAGCGAACTGCGCCGTCGAGCACAATCAGGAGCGAGACGGCAACCACAACCGATAGGAGGAGGTCCTCGGGAGCGCCGTCGTACCGCACCCAGCGGCGGGGCGCGAGCCATTCGCCGCGGTGATGGTCGTAAACGGCGCGGTCGGAGGTTGCCTCCCATGGACGCAGCTCCAGCCCCCCGCCGAAAATGTCCATGACGCTGTGGACGGCCGCGCCGAGCAGGAGACAAGCCGTGGCAACCGTAGGTGCCGTCGGGACAAGTACCACGAACGGAACCGCCGCGACGGCAGCAAGCGAGAAGTACGTCGGGTAGTGGAGGGTCCTTCGGTGATCGACGTACAGATCGAGGTCCGGAACGATACCGCCGAGGAATCCCGCCAGCAGTGCGATGGCAGCGAACTCGGGGACCATGAGAGAAACGGGTATCGCAAGCGCCAGGCCGACCAGCGCGTGCGTCGGGAGCATCATTAGAGAATAGACAGGGGCTACACCCGTTTGAGGCCATCGGTGGTTCATTGGGCTGAACTCGTGAATCGTCTTGCGACGGGAAGTCCGCCCGGACACACGCCGCGATATGCTCCCCGCTAACCAGATAGATCGGGACGCCAACGCCCGGATCTGTCGCCGATTGCTGCCGAGTAAGACCCCTCAGCTTTTGTATATCCGAAAGCATTCTTCCTCTATGAGCGGACTCCGCTGGTTACAAATGTCGGAGGAGGAACTGGATGAGTTCCTTGGCGACGGCGGCACGGGTATCCTCTCGTTTTCGACCGGGAGCGACGAGCCGCCGCTTTCGCTCCCTGTCTCGTATGGCTACCTCGCGGATACCGGCCGCTTTCACTACCGACTCGCGATCCCGGAGGATAGCTCCAAGGAGCGATACCTCGATCGACCCGTCTCGTTCGTCGTCCACGACCACACGGACGAAGGATGGCGCAGCGTCATCGCGAGCGGCAAACTCGAAGATCTCACGGAGCTTCCCTACGAAGCCGATGCCCTCCAGGAGCGTTGGGGGGTCGATATCCCGCTGGTCGACATCTTCGAGAAGCCCCCGGACGACGTGACATTCCGGCAGTTCCGTCTCGACCCTGAGCGACTAAGTGGTCGAAAAGAAGTCAAGACATAGTTAGATCGTGGGTCGTTGGTACCGGGGAGTATTGTCGGCAGTCATCCGCGCCACTCGGAGGCCAGTTCGTCGCGCGTTCGAGCGTCGAATGTTCCGTCCCGAAAGACGGTCACGCGTCCGTTCTCGGCACTGAGTGTGACCGTCGCGACCACTTCGTCCCGGGCGGAGGTTTCGAGCGCGCTCATGTGGCGCGAGCCCATCCACTCTGCGTATTTCAGATCTGGAGCCTCGGCCCGATCAGCCATCCCGGTCGAGGAGGGGTCCCTGAACCGAACCATCTGGCGCTGGATAATGCCGTCGACACCGATGACGACCGCGCCGTCACGCGAGCGAGCGATCTCTCGCGTCGTCTCGTAGAAGGTGGTAATGCCCCCACGGACCCGCCAGCAGTTGTCGGTGGGCCAGATGTTCTCGCCGATCGGATCGGCGTATCCACGGAGCGAGTGGCCCGATACGATGGCGAAGTAGACGCCCGGTCCACGAACGTACGGCTCGTCCCAGCGCTCGTACCCGAGGCTCAGATCCTCCAGACAGTACAGCACGATGTCGAGAAGCTCCCGTACCGGTGGGTGGTGTCCGTAATCGATAGTGAGTGGATGGGGGTCGACCATGCCCGCTTCTTTCCTTCGAACCGGTAAGTACGTTGTCGGCCTCGTATTGGTGTTATTTTAGGTGATGAATTTATGGAGATAGGTTTCGGATAGCCTTTTATGCAGCGGAATGCCGTAGTTCTACCATAAAAATACTAGCTCCGGTCAACATCTCCGAACAGAGCCGCGAAGCCCTCCGGTTCGCTGCGGAGATGGTGCGTGCCTTTGAGGGTGAAATCTATGTTATCCACATCACTGATGTACGGGGAAGCTACACCGAGGAACTCCTCGACAAAGCTCGGATGGTACTAGAGGAGGAAGGATCGACGAGGACCCGAAAGTAATAATGAATCTCACCCTCCATCGACCGAAGTCCTCCGACCGGATCGGACCAGTGATTCTCGGGAGTGCGGCCGAGACGGTCGTCCGCGCGGCCGAGATACCCGTAACGATAATCCCATAGTGCGTATCCGGAATGAGCGCCGGTGCCCGAGCACTAATTCGGTGGCGGAGGAGTCTTCGTTTTAGCTGACCCGAACCCGTTATCTATCGAACACTCATTTGAAGATGGTCGTGAGCGAACACATATTATCCTTCCAAATACATCGAGTTCTCGGAATAGGACAACTATGAAAAATGTGTACTATTTCAAGGTTTTTCAGGAGGTCTCTCTTACTCCGGGCACGATAGCGGTCAGCAAAGTTGTTCGGGACCAAGCGAAGGGCTAAGCTGACTGAAGACATATATTTCGATACGAAAGCAGAACTCATGTGATCCGTGTCCGAATAACCACATCAACCATAGTCAATTGAAGCCTGAAGCAACTCGTCCCCGAGACGAGATATCGACAGCGCGAAATAAATCGAGTCAGTCCCGGACTCGCATCCAGAAGCGTGAGGAGGCCTATGTCTGCCCGGAGTGTCGCGGCCGCCTCGTTGACGACGACGGGCATGGCGAGACAACCTGTGTCGATTGCGGCCTTGTGGTTAGGACAGGGGAGACCGATCGCGGACCGGAATGGCACGCTTATGAACAGGCAGAACGTGTCCAGAAATCGAGGGTGGGGTCCCCCATGACGAACATGATGCACGATAAGGGTTTGTCGAGTCAAATCGGATGGCAGAATAGAGACGCCAGCGGGAACGTGCTCTCCACACGCCAGCGGATGACGATGCACCGGCTTCGGACATGGGACGAGCGCTTTCGCACTCGCAATTCGAAGGAGCGTAACCTGAAGCAAGCTCTTGGCGAGATCGACCGAATGTCAAGTTCACTCGGTCTTCCAGAGCCTATTCGCGAGACCGCCTCGGTGATCTACCGCCGCGCTCTAGCGAGTGACCTTTTGCCGGGGCGATCTATTGAAGCTATTGCCACCGCTGCACTCCATGCTGCTGCCCGACAGGCGGGTATCCCACGAACCGTCGACGAAGTCGCGGCAGTCAGTCGCGTTGACGAAATGGAGTTCAAGCGTGCCTACCGCTATATTGTGCGAGAACTTCATCTCGAGATCGCGCCGCCTGACCCCGAACAGTATGTTTCACGGTTCGCGTCGGAGTTGAGTCTCTCGGAGGAGACCGAAATCCGTGCTCGCGAGCTCCTTCGAATAGCCGAGGAGAACGAACTTCAAAGCGGAAAGAGTCCCGTTGGGTTGGCGGCTGCGGCGCTCTACGCGGCCGCACTCCTTACTGACGAAAAACTCACTCAGGATGATGTCTCGGTGGTCGCGGACGTGAGTAGCGTCACGATTCGTAATCACTATCGAGAACTCTTAGAGGCTGATAGCAAGTCGCCCTCGATGGATAACGAGAGGCTGCAAAGATACTGATTTTACTGGGCTACTCGGCCACCGTCAACTGAAAGCGGATGAGCGGTCACGTAGGAGGCTTCATCCGAACAGAGCCACACCACAGCGTTCGCGACTTCTTCAGGTTGTCCCATCCGACGCATAGGTGTATATTCTACCACTTCCTTCGAATCTACCGACGGATCATCGGTCATTGGCGTCTCAATGGGGCCAGGACACACGGCGTTCACCCGGATCCCATCTTCAGCATACTCAAGGCCAGCCGCTCGTGTAAGTCCGATAACGCCATGCTTGCTCGCAACGTAGTTTGCGATTCCTGGAAACCCAACCAGTCCGGCTTCGGAAGCGGTGTTGACGATCGCTCCACCACCGTCTTCAAGCATTGCTGGGATTTCGTGCTTCAACCCGAGCCACACGCCCTTTAGATTCACATTCAACAATGCATCCCAGTCAGACTCATCGAGGTCGGTTAGCGGGTCGAAGCCTGTAAGAATCCCTGCGTTGTTGTGGACCACGTCGAGACTGCCATAGTTTTCGACCGCCGCATCTACCATCTTAGAGACGTCATCATCGTTTGTAACGTCCGTCTGCACGAACATCGCCTCACCCCCTTCGTCTTCGATTATATCTACTGTGTCATTCCCACCCTCTTCAACAAGGTCTGCAACAACAACGCTTGCCCCCTCTTCGGCAAAGCGTCGTGCAGTTGCCCGACCAATACCACTACTGGCACCTGTGACGATCGCCGACTTGCTGTCCATTCTGTGCATGGTCGATGATATGATGTATTTGCGCTATTCAAGAAGATGGTCGCTTACTATCAATGTTGTATATAACCAGCCAGAGCAGATTGTTCCTATTTAAGGACATGACAAATAGACCAATTTTCTCTTGGAGTCAGCGATAGTATTATCGTTGATCGATCGAACTATCGGATCTGATCTTGGGCTTCAGAATCTAATTCATCCATATCAATACTTGTTCAGGCGGGCTTCGACCCTCTCTGTCCTATATGCGATGTAATCGGCACAGACCTACTTGAATCGGTAAATGAGTTTTTCCGCCAGCGCACGGTATACTGGGTTTAACGTGGTATTCACTTTGCTACGGCAAGATGGGATCAGACACTCATCACTCCATTTACCATAATCGTTTGCTGGCACAGAGTAACGGCTATATCAACGTTACACATGGTCAACAAGGGATTTTATTTGATCGTTCAAGCTTGAAATCATTTAACTCATGATATTGAGGATATGGCAGAAATAAGGCCCTTCATCTATATCAAATCAATCAAAGCCGAGAAACAAACCCTATAGCATACTGAGTTGAGAAACAGGGTGCTGGTAGTTTGCGCTATTCTTGCTGAGCAGTGGTGGAGAAGGAAAGGGAATAGCATACCTCTCGATCGCCAAGTAGGAAGTCCTTACGAATTAAACAGCAATTGCTAGTTCTAGTGTGATGTATCTCGCCAATTCGACAGATCTAGATCTTGTGAGGTATATATTGTGAGTAACGCTGTTCTGGACCGATTCGGAGCTCAGTTGTGCTTCTCGATTACCTTACAATTGTAACTGGAACCTGGGACCGACGCGCAACAGTCTCGGCTACGCTACCGAGAAGAACACGTGATACACCAGAGCGGCCGTGGCTGCCCATAATGACGTGATCGGTCTTCCCTTCATCTACATAGCTAAGAATCGCGGTTGCCGGCAGACGTGGAACCGGTTCGACAGCCGTCGCCGTCGTTATCTCAACACCGAATTCATCAGCGAGATTGGTGGCTTTGGTATACAATCGTTTCGTCTCTTTGAGAATCTGTTCGTACTCCTCTTCAGTGTGGACTAACTGGCCATCACCGTAACGTGTTTCAAATGGGTCTATTGCATGGAGAACAGTGATTTCCGCATCAGGGAACGTTTCTAGGGCATATTGTAATGCCTTCGTCGATTGCGATGATGCATCGATTGGTACCAGCAAACGAGGACCCCCCTCGCGCTGATGGGTCCTAATGATCGTTGTAGGGACCGGCGAGCGGCGTGCAACTGTTTCGGCTACGCTGCCGAACAGGATTCGAGAACCGAGTTCACGTCCATGACTGCCTATGACTAACTCATCGATTTCATGTTCCTCTACGTATTTTACGATCGCGCGCGCAGGGCGGCCAACTACTGTTCTGGACGATACTGCCCCCTCATGGTCCGCAACCACTTCGTTTAATGCCTCAAAAAGCTGGTAAGGATCCTTACTGGTGGTTCCGTATTTGGTTGGCCACGAACCAGCTACGTGTAGCAGAGTAAGGTCTTCCTGAGGAAACGCCGCCAATGCATACTCGAGTGCAGCTTCAGAAAGCGGCGAACCCTCGATCGGGATGAGAACTTGGTCGGTCATACCCACTATCTACTGTGTCGTGCGGTCTCAAACACACCTAACCTGATATATAGTGGTTGTTTAAATAGAATCCCCGGGTTATCCTTTCAAAGAAACATCGCATGGCCACCCTGATGTTGTGGCCAAGTCGTAGCTATAATCTTCACCCCCTAAGATTATGATTCTGCAGAACAGAGTAGGCTCCATGTACAGTCACATTCTTGTCCCAACTGATGGAAGTGAGCATGCTTATCGCGGGGTCGAGCGCGGTTTAGAACTCGCCCAAGAACACGATGCACACCTCCACGTTCTTTTCGTAGTGGATGAAAGCGTCTACGGTTCGACGCCAGCCCTCAGCAGTTACGAAGCGTTCCTCGAGAACGTCGCGGATATGGCCGAAGACCTCGTTGAGGACATCGTCGAAGATGCCACCGAACAGGGCATTGATTCGACTATGTCCGTCCTTCGTGGTGTCCCATACAAAGAGATCCTAAAATATCCTGAGTTACACGAGATTGACCTCATCGTGATGGGGAAACGCGGAGCCACGGGCGTCGAACCACCCCATATTGGCTCGGTTACGGACCGGGTCCTCAGGGAGGCTGATATTCCTGTCATTCCCGTCTAAGAGTTACTCCGCACTCACGACTCGCCTTTTTGTCCATTCGTACCATACCATGTTTGCTTAGCTCGTCGACCGTTCTCTTTCCATTATTTGTCGCGCGTTGACGGCCATCACCGGCATTTCGGCGTGTCTGATGACTCGTTCGGTGGTGCTTCCGAGGAGATAGCGATTGAGGCCCGTTCGGCCGGTCGTACCCATCGTGATGAGATCAACGTCGTTCTCGTCGGCGTATGCGAGCAGATCGCTCGCCGGCAGGCCCTCGTGGACACTCGTCGTCACATCGAGCCCTGCGTCCGCGGCGCGGTCGGCGATCGTCCCGGTGGCACGTTCACCCTCGGTTTCAAAACGCTTGACCAGCTCCGACGGTGCGGAGTAGTCCGGAGTGAATGTTATCGCTCCAACATCCACGACATTGACGGCATGAACGTGAGCCTTGGCCTGTTTCGCGATCTCGATGCCATGGTTGATGGCGGTGCTCGAGGCATCGCTGCCGTCGGTCGGGATCATAACCTCCTCGTAGCCCTTAGCGAGCTCGCTTTTCTCGACTGCTTTGACCGTTAGCACTGGACACGAAGCACGGCGTACGACGTGTTCGGTGATGCTGCCCATGACGTACCGACTGACTCCAGTCCGGCCATGCGTGCCCATCGCAATAAGGTCAATATCGTGCTTATCCACGTACTCGATAATCGCATCGGCGGGTTTTCCTCTGAGTACTGCGGTTCGCAGTGGCTCGATTTCCTCAAGGGTACCCTTTGTTGTCTCCATTGCCCGCTCATTTTCAGCCTCGATACGCTCGATGAATTGGCGATCGACGCCACCAGCGTCGAACATGCCACCGGCTGTTTGAACATCGGCGGCACTAACGAGATGGACTGTCGAATCAAACATCCGTGCGAGATAGCGAGCGTGTTCAGCGGCCCGAATTGCGTGCTCACTGCCGTCGGTCGGAACGAGAATCGTATCGTACATCATCCCATGAATCGGGCTGTTAGAGCATAAATTTGGTCGGTAGTTCCGGAGCACGGAGAATGGGCCTTTGAATTCATGTTTTGTTCGACCGTAGTGGCCAAGTCGCTTCGATTTGAAGCCAAAGAGAATTGGGTCGTTCATCGCATCATTCACGCCGTGAGTAAGAGATTTCACAAGTCTTGTTGAATAGATAGTGTGTTTGTGATAGTCCCAGATATCGGGGATCGTGAACTTCTCCAAAGTGGCAAACACTGACCAAATTCAAGGAATCTATCTATTGCTTCAGTGAATCCGTCGGGATTCTCCATGTTCAACGTGTGGCTGGCATCTGATATCACGTATGCCTCTATATCTGGAATATGCTGTTCCAGCGTCTTCGCCTGACGGAACACTGAATCGCTCTCGAACTCTCCATTGAGCACCAGCGTCGGGACATATTGCCTCTAAGTTCACTATCCTGAAGTCGTATATCGCTCCGAAAATCTTGTTATAATCTTCGATGGTGAACGCTGCCCTCTGCTCCAGAACGTACGACTGGACATACTCGTTACGACCAAACCAACTTTCACCTCGCGTAAACGTCGCCAGTCGAAATGCGAGATCAACCCACCACTTGGGGCCGAGTAAGCGAACAGTAACCATCATTGCCCATTTCGGGAAAAACACTGTCTGGATCGTAGCTGACAGTGGGATCTAACAATATGTTCTAATTTGTAAAATATTTGATTATTGATGGCAAATAGAACAGCCTGAAATATAATGCTCTATTCCTAATTGGAGACAGATTGTTGGTCTGTTGGGCTTCCTATGTAGTACTTAAATTTGAGGAATATATTTACATTACGGATCTATTGATGGTGGGTCGTTCGACATTCGTACGGTAAGGACTGGAACGCTGGCGAGTCTGACGACACGCTCGGCCACGCTACCGATGAGATACCGTCTGATTCCACGCCGACCGTGGGTGCCCATGACGATCAAGTCGATATCGTGTTTGTCAGCGTATTCAAGAATCGCGATAGCGGGCGACCCTTCGAGAATAGTTGCTTCTATTGAACAGACTCCTGCTGCTTCCGCTTGGTCGACAGCCTCGTCGATTGCTTCTTGTCCTGCTTTCTCGAAGGCTGCGTATAGCCTTTCTAGGTCGACCTCGGTATACGGTGGGTGAAGATCCACGACATGAATCACATGTAATGCGGAATCGTACGTCTTCGCGAGATCGACACCCTGTTTCGCTGCTAAGGTTGCACCCTCGCTCCCGTCGGTTGGTATCAAAATTCGAGTGTACATATTTGGACCACGATCAAATTATGGAAGTCAAACTATATGAATGGCCCGTTGGTATTTCTTTATTGCATTTGGGTGAGCTATCTCAGTCCGGAATTTATTCTCAAGAATAGCTCACAGGAATACTAGATGATGTTTTTTTTGGTGTTGAGACGGCTTCGATTACAGAGTAACGAGAATTGGTTACAGAAATTCGCGGTCGTTTTAATTGGCAGAGCATAGCAGTTACTGGCCCAGTAAAAAGAGTAAATAGTAGTGGAGATCAATGGGAACATCTACTGAACACATTAGAGGACAATGGTTGGTTTATGAAAGCTTTTCAGCGATCTAATGCAATTGATTCTATCCATGGATGGGAGTTACAGATTGAAGAAATCAAGGGGCTAGAAAGAAAAGAAGGTGATTATGAATAGTGATAACTATTTATAAAATATATGACTGAGCTGTCCGACTCAGAGGCGCTGTCTAATTGAAAACCTCCTTGGCCGGCGTACGTCAACCGAGCGCTTGGTTCGGTCTATCGTAATTATAATACTGCTTGAACCGTCGCAGTCAGCCCCGTGCGCTAGCCGGACTAGGGGTGAGGAAACGGTTATCAGGGCGGTCGAAGCTTATGAGACGAGAATCCCATAGCGCATAGGTGGGATGGATATCGACGACCGAGCACCGAATCACGAAACAGGTTCTTAGAGTTCGGTTTTCCCTTCCTTACGGGTCGTGAATTCGGTGGGTACGAGCCGATAGAATCCGAACGACACTTCCTTCGGGGGTTTTCCAAATATATCGATGAGCGGGATGTGGGTTCGTTCGAGCCCTTGGAGAGCTTCGATACCGGTCGACTCGTCGGTGGTTTCCTCCAATGCCCCTGTCGCGATAACACTGCGCCAGCCCGTCTCCACTTGGCCGTACGTGACGAACGAAACGACACGGCCAGCGAGGTCGCCTTTTACGCTGTCCGAACTAAGTGCCAATCGAAAGTAAAAGACCGACTCGGTCTGATCGTAACCGTACGAAACCGGTCTTGAATACGGCGCTGGCTCGTCCGTCGTGAGCGACAGCACACCGGTACCGCTGGCACCGAGAAGTTCGTCTCGTTCGTTGGAATTCATCTCCTCAATATCGATGTCGTCCATATAGTGATCACGACACGGATCAATAAAACTCCATCTTTGGAGAAGGAGCGCTCTCAAACCGAATGCTTCTCCCGCACTCAAGACGATGAGAACAGCAACTCTGCTTCAAACTCCCCAATCACATCGTTGAGCCCGTCGGCTATCACCATTGTGTGAACATCGGCCGAGATTGTTCGTTCTTCGTTCTGTTCGTCAAACCGGACGACTATTCCAATTTGCTGTTTTTCTGTGACGACTAGCTTGCCGACATCTTCTTGCTTGATGGAGGAATAGAGTGAGTAAATGTACAACCGGATCCTGCTTGCCACCGATGGAACGATCGCATCGGCGAATGCCGAATCCCATGCTATAGACCTTGCAGCGACTCACGATGCCGACCTGTACGTGCTTTACGTTGTCGACGAGAGCGTCTATACAGCATACAGCGGCGACGAGTACGTCAATGAGGCGGAAGGACCGGAGCATGGCCTCACGGAACACGGGCAGGAGACGCTCGATAGGGTACACGCTGTCGCAAACGACAATGGCGTCGAGTTCGTCGAGACGCTCAGACACGGTGGGCCAGTCAAAACCATCATCGAATACGGCGATGACCAAGACGTAGATCTAATCGTTCTCGGAACGAAACATCGTTCGGCGGAGTACCGCGCGCTCCTCGGCAGCGTCACCGACCGCGTGCTCAGGTTGACGGCTCGACCGACACTTGTAATTAAAACTGAAGCTGATAGCAGAGAATAGAATCCCAGTGGGAGTCAGAAATGGCAGCGAACATCGATACGACCTTTTTCGGGCGTAACTCGGCGTCGCGATGGGCGGCGCAGGGACCGACGTCGCCCTCGACACTGCCAACGTAGTGCTGATGGGCGACGACCTCAGCAAGATCCCCTACGTTCTCGGCCTCGGACGCAAGACCCGCCGAACGCTCACTATCAATCTCGCCATCGCCTTCGGCGCGGGTATGAGCACGCTTGTGATCGGATTAGTATCGTCCCAAGCCTCTCTGAGAGAGATCTCTCCTTGGGTCAATACGCTGCTCTAGTCCGAGTGATTGGAAGTGTCGCCTTCGTCGGTATCGGTCTCTACGTTACGTGGTACACCCTGCGGTCATTTGGATTCATATCAGTCGGTTCATCTCTGGGTTAACAGCGTGTCTATAGTACGTTTCGCTACTATATTCGGATGGGTCACAAAGAGACTGAGTGCCTCTATTTGGCTCACTCAATATCATCCCAAGCACCGACATCGCTTCGGCGGAGTTCACCCGTGGCCTGCCAGACACGTGGCCGAAATGTGATCCCAGCGAGGAGCGCATAGAACCCTCCGATGAAGGTAATCACAATCCAGCCTGGTAGCATGCCGATTGCGGCGCTTGCAGGCCAATTCTGCCCCCCTGAGATGAAGTGAATTCGGACCAGCCAGGCTACGAGTAGTACCGTAACTAAGGGAAGGTATACTCGGCGAAGCCGATGTGCAATTGCTTCCTCATAGGAGATTTTCGTCCGGGGTACCCGATAGTCACGTGAGAGTCGCGGACGCCAATCCGGGTCTTCAATCCCCTGCGATGGGTCGAGCGAGTATGCGAACACATTCCGCTGGAGGATTCGAACTCGAGAGCGCCACATATCGTATCCCCGATAGCGACGGGCCTCAATGATGAGGAAGACCGTCACCATCACAACACCCACGAGAATAAGGTAGTGTGGCTGATCCGAACCCGAGAACGCATACGTAAGAATGGCTGCAATGAGCGTTACCGCCCAATTTGAGGTTCGATCGAGACGCTCACGCCAGAGCTTCATCCGGTGGATCTCACCTCGATAGAGGTGTGCCATCGCCGATCCAGGTGCACTCGACTCCTCAAAGAATCCTCGGCCCATCGTCCGGGCCTCTTCACTTACTGCATCAAATGAGGTATCCTGGTCATATTCATTCTCCTCTGAGTTTGAGTCACCGTCTTCTCTTGAATTTGATTGCGAGTCACTCATCAGATGTGAGAATTTCATATGAGGCTTCTTCTGTGGGTATGTTATTCGCGTAAGTTGTCATTTAATGCCTTCTATGGTAGTATTATAGCGAGTCAAGAACGCGCTCGAATCGGTCCGAAACATCCATCGCTATCGAGCTAAGATTTGAATTGTCAGTAACTCCAATGAGCTGATTCGGGTCGATCGCACTCACGATAACCTGCTTATCGTCTTTTTCGTAGACAATGACATTACATGGAAGAAGTGCCCCGAGTTCAGGCTCCTCTTCAAGGCCCTGGTAAGCTAGTTCGGGGTTGCATGCTCCGAGGATCCGATACTGGCGGAATTCCTCATTGAGCTTCTCCGCGAATGTCGCCTGCACATCAATGTCACAGAGAACGCCAAACCCTTCGTTTTCGAGCGCGCTGATCGTCTGTTCGATGACGTCGTTGAACTGTCCGTCTACCTGTTTCTGCGTTGTGTAACTCATGGCAATTGGGTCTTGGTCGTGTATCTGTTCGGTGAGTGGAACTCAGACGAGTAGTTGGACATCGGCGCTGGCCATACGCTGGAGCGCCGTTGCAGCGCCGACACCGGTTTCGACCCCGTCATAGAACTCCTCTTCGTCGTAATCCATGAGGTCGATAGTCATCTGACAGGCCTGTAGGTCGACACCCTGGTCAATCGAGACATCGATGAGCTCTTCGATGGTCGCTGTTCCGTTGTCGGCAATTTTCCTGTTCATCATCTTCGTCGCCATTGAGTCCATCCCTGGGAGCGATGCGATAGCGTTCGGTACTGGCATGCTGGGATTCCCCACCGCTGAGAGTTTGAGGTTCTTCGACTTTTCCTCATGGAGAATATCCAGCCCCCAGAACGTATGGAACACTGTGACATCCCAACCGAAGGCAGCGGCCGTCGAGGCGAGGATGAGTGGCGGATACGCCATATCCAGCGTTCCCTTCGTCGACACGATTACCATCGACGTCTCATCGTCAGCGATGTCAGCTTTGACGTCCGCGAGTTCTTCCCGTAGCTCTTGGACCTCTGTAGCGAGTTCTGCCGCGGACAAGTCTTCAGGCGCGTCAACCGGCTCAGCTGTTTCCTGATTATCCGAAGTTTCCGATATATCCGTACTCATTCTGTTTTGCGCGCGTAGTGTTTGAAGACGTCCCCGTCTTCGACCTGCTCGAGGAGTTCGACACCTTCGGTCGTCTCTGCCCAGCCGGCGATGTCGCTCATGCTCCCGGAATCAGTAGCGAGCACCTCCAGCACCTCGCCTTCTTTCAGGTCATCGATAGCGCCTTTCGTCTTTACGACAGGCATTGGACACGATTCGCCTTTCACGTCGAGAGTTTCGGAGACAGTGTATTCCGTATTCATTCTGAATTAGCCCGTTTTGTAGTGGGCTCACTCCACAATATTACTGGGTGACTGAAAAGTGTGTCGATTCTTGGGTAATCAGCGCACTATTCTAAGAGAGAATTAAGGCATAGATCGTCTTTAGGTTGACTTCACGCGTATCTGAACACATGTATCGGTAGCTGTATTGCAGTAATTTTGAATTACTATGCGAACCCTTATACGAAAGGATGGGATATTGGGAGGTACAGATGGACGCTCCGGAATCGAACACGGAAGTAGAATCGATCCCACCTGAAGAAGTCAAGCAACGCATCGATAACGGCGAGCACGTCGATATCCTCGATGCGCGTGCCGAAAGCGAGTTTGAGGAGTGGCAAATAGACGGTGATAACGTCGAAATCGTCAATATTCCCTACTTCGAACTGCTTGAGGGAGTCAGCGACGAACAACTCGAGCGCATTCCAAAAGGCGATCCAACCATCGTTGTCTGCGCGAAGGGTGGCTCAAGCGAGTACGTCGCTGGTCAACTTCTTGAGGAAGGAGTGAACGCCGCGAACCTTGGAGCTGGCATGAAGGGTTGGGCGCGGATCTACGAGTATCGCGAGCTCGAGGTTGATACCGAGGCAACGGTTGCCCAGTATCAACGTCCCTCCAGTGGTTGTCTGGCGTATATGGTCGTCAGTGACGGCGAGGCTGCCGTCATCGATCCTCTGCGAGCGTTTGTCGATGACTACATTGCTGACGCGCGAGCGATGGGTGCGGAGATTAGATATGCGGTCGACACTCATATCCACGCTGATCACGTTAGCGGCGTTCGCGAACTCGCTGCCGAGACAGGCGCACGTGTTGTCCTCCCTGAACCCGCAGTTGAGCGTGGTATTGAGTACGATATTGACTACCAGACGGTCACCGATGGTGACGCGCTCTCGGTCGGTGCTATCGAGGTTGACGTGCTCCATACCCCCGGTCACACGTCGGGTATGACCTCTTACCTTGTCGATGACGCTGTGCTCCTCACCGGCGACGGGCTCTTCACCGAGAGTGTAGCACGGCCGGACCTCGAAGGCGCTAATAACGAAGCGGCTCGCGAGGCTGCGGCGGAGTTGTACGATACTCTTCAGTCGAAGATCCTTGGATTGAACGAAGATGTGCTGATCGCCCCAGCGCATTTCAGTGATGCCGCAACACCGCTGGAAGACGGCACCTACGCCGCTCGGCTCGGCGACTTGAAGACTCGAATGGATGCGCTGTCGATGGGGCGAGATGAGTTCGTCGAGTTTATCCTCTCGGACATGCCACCGCGCCCCTCGAATTATGAAGAGATCATCGGTACGAATCTCGGTCAGCAGGCGACCGATGACGAGGAGGCATTCGAACTCGAACTCGGGCCGAACAACTGTGCCGCCAGCAGCGACGCAATGACGAGTAACTAATGACGGAGTTTTTGAACTAAGCAAATGGATATAACCACACTCCCGTTGGTCGCGCTTGCCGACCTGTTCCCGCGAGGCATCGCTCAATATGCACTCGGCGGATTGCTTATCGGCCTCGGCGTCGCCGTGATCTACTTGTCGACAGGCATTATCGCAGGCGCGAGTACGTTCCTCGAGTCGACGCTGTCGTACGTCTCGACAGTCCCCCGGTTCAACCGGGTGAAGTACCTTGCCTCTCGAAACTGGCGTGTCGTATTTACGCTAGGTATCGTCGGTGGAGCCGCTATCTACGCACTCGCTCTCGGTGAGTTCGGCTGGACGACCAATGTACAGTGGTGGCGCCTCCTCGGCGGTGGATTCCTCGTTGGTGTGGGAACACGGGTCGGGAAGGGGTGCACCTCCGGGCACGGCGTCTGTGGAGTCGGTTCACTGTCCCAAACCTCACTTGTGAACGTTGGGACGTTCATGGTCGTCGCCATTGGCACGGCCCAAGTCGTCGCCGCAATGGGGGTGGCACCATGAGCGGTGATGACGACCACGGATTCGCGTCTACACTCGCAATCCTGCTCGGGGGCCTCGTGTTCGGGTTTGGACTCGGACTCAGTGGAATGGCAAAACCTGAAATCGTACTGGACTTCCTCCAGTTCCGCGACTTCGGCCTGTTGTTCGTCATGGGCGGGGCCGCTGTCGTCTCAGGAGTGACGTTCTTCGTCGCGACGAATTTCCTCAACCATGCACCTTTGACCGGACGCAGGTACACTCGCCGCCTGAAGACATTCGATAAGAACGTTCCTATCGGCGGAGTAATCTTCGGGGTCGGTTGGGGGCTTTCAGGGATCTGTCCCGGAGCAGCGTACGCAAGCGTTGGTCTCGGCAACGTTGCCATCTTGTGGGCTATCCTCGGGATGTTCCTCGGGGCATACGCTCAGGGCTTTGTTCGTTCCTCTCGCACTGACGAGAGTGATGCCGTAACTGCTACCTCCAGCGACTGAACACCTCATGATTCGAAATAACAACTCGCCAGGAAAGCAGACAGAGTATTGCTCGGTTAAGAAAATAGCGTGCACGAACAAGGGAGAGAACTGAGATGTTGGGATTAGAGATTATGAGTGGGTCAGCAGAGGCGATGCTGACTATGGGGTTAGTCCTCGTTGAGGCTATTGCTCTCTACGTGGGATACGGCGCTCTAACTGGCCTCATCGGATCACAGGTTCTAGATGTAGTCGGGGGCGATTGAGGATGGAGTTCTTTGGGTTGACCCTGCTGATGGTAGGGCTATTCATTGGGTTCGGCCTGCTCATCGGGATTCTATTTGGATTCTTTGGAATGGGTGGGTCATTCCTCGTGACGCCGGCCTTGCTGGTACTGGGATATCCCTCAACAGTCGCGGTCGGAAGTGGCCTGGCGTTCGTGTTCGGGACGAGTGTCATCGGTGCACTCCGTCATCGCCACCATGGACAAGTCGACTACAAACTTGCGCTCATCATGATCGTCGCTATGACGATCGGCATTGAAGCCGGGAAAAGTGTTGTATTCTTTTTGGATGCAACGGGCATCGCTGACGTCGTTATCAGCATCGCGTATATTGGGCTTCTCGCGGTTGTCGGTCTATTCACACTACGCGATGCATGGAATTCAGAGGGCTCCGATTCGACTGGACGTAACTTGTCCGATTGGGTGCAATCTCTCCATCTACCACCAATGGTGACGCTGCGTGGTAATGTTCGGATATCCGGCACCATCATCTTCGCAGTTGGATTCGTCATCGGCGTACTCTCTGGATTCCTTGGTGTCGGTGGTGGATTCCTATTGATGCCTGCGATGATGTACGGCCTCGGTGTCCCAGCTGCTATCGCTGTCGGAACGGACATCCTTCAGATAACCATTTCGGGGGCGTTTGGTGCATTTCGCTATGCACAGTCTGGATCCGTCGTATTACCAGTCGTTGGCGCATTGCTTGCCGGAAGCGCACTCGGCGCACGTATCGGTGCAGGTGCGACGCAGCTTGTTGAAGAAGACGCAATCAAGGGATACTTCGCGGCAATGCTACTTGCGGGGAGTGTGGCCGTTGCAGCAAAAGAACTTGGGGCTGCATACGGCATAGGTATCCTGAACACGGTGAGTGTCGGGCTAATCTTCGGTGCGGCGATTCTCGTTAGTGGTGCAGTCGTCCTCGCCGCTATCTGCCGTCTCCGGAACGATAGCACAGGGACGGTGTGTCAACTCACCACTACCTGATCAATCGTCACCTTCCTGAGGGAGAGGCCTTTTTCAGAGTGGCTGAATGTGACCGGTTTCACAATATGGAAGTCGTATCGGTCCCCAGCAATTTCCTGGCATTGTGGAATGGTCACAATCGAAAAGCGACTTGGTAGCGTAGATGAGCGCTTCGTTACTCTTCCCAGATAAAGGTGGAGGCTAATGATAACCCCTCTTTCGACCAACGAGTAGGTATACAAATATCAAAGTTGACATTCTGATCCAGGTGACTTAAGTACCTCAAGTGTGTAGTTGTGGATGCAATGAGCAATACTGGATACGGTGCGGCAGAGGTCGCACAGCGCATACAAAATGAGGAAGCGGACCCACTCATTCTCGATGTACGGCGCGAGGAGGACTTCGAGGAGTGGCAGCTCCCCGGAAGCACGAATCTGCCTATCTACGATGAACTCCTCGAACACGATTACTCTACCCTCAAGGGGCACCTCGACGAACTTCCAGAGAACAGAGAGATCATCCTCGTCTGCATTGCTGGTATCACATCCGGTCGTGCTGCAGAGTTCCTCCGCGAGCACGGGTACGATGCCGAATCCATCAACGACGGGATGAATGGCTGGGGTCGTGTCCACCGCCAGTACGACATCGAAGAAAGCGACGGTATCGTGCAAATCGTTCGCCCTGGGACGGGATGTGTCTCGTACCTGGTCCACGATAGTAACGAAGGCGTCGTTGTCGATCCGACACAGTACATCGACGAGTATCTGAATGCCGCCGATGACCGGGACGTAGAGATCGTCGGTGTCGCTGATACTCACGCCCATGCGGATCACGTCTCCGGGGCGCGGCGACTCGCTGGCGAACTCGACGTTCCTTACTACCTCCATAGTGAGGACGCCGGTAGCCTCGATCGTGTGGATGAGGTGACCAACGGCGATACTATCGGCGTTGGCGACCGCGATCTCGATGTGATTCATTCGCCCGGTCACACGCCAGGAAGTACTTCCTTCGAATATGGTGACACGCTTCTCTCGGGGGACACGCTGTTCCTCCGGAGTGTTGGTCGCCCCGACCTCGAAGACAGCTCTGAGGACGCTGTTCGTGAGGCTGCGAGCCTGCTGTTCGAGAGTCTGGATGACCTACTCGACTTTGACGACAAAGCGGTCGTCCTCCCGGGTCACTTCAGCGACGAAGAGGTCCGACCGCTCGCAACGGAGCTCGGCGAACTCCGTGAGGAGGCAACCAACGAATTGCTGAGTTACGTTGAGGACGGCGACGAGGAGTCATTCGTCGAGACGATCGTCGAGAGCCTCGCAGATGAACCCGCGAATTACAACGAGATCAAACAGATCAATTGGGGAAAGGAGCAACCTGGAGACGACGTCGAGGAACTCGAACTCGGCCCCAACAACTGCGCAGCTAACTAGATCTCCAGGCGACTTTTATCGATGTCATACGCGCAGGGCATTCGACGAAACTGGTCGCAGTTCGCCTTACAGTTGCTGACCGTTTTTGCGGTTGGGTTGACTATCGGGACTGAACGTAACGTCGTCCCAGTACTTGGTCGCAACGTACTGGGCGTTGAGTCGATGCTGGTTATTGGCTCATTTGTGGTGAGCTTCGGCTTCGTCAAAGCCCTGCTCAACCTCTACGGAGGGAAATGGTCAGAGACCTACGGTCGGAAACCTATCCTCATCATCGGGTGGCTTGTGGCACTTCCAATTCCTCTCGTTCTCGTCTACGCGCCGAACTGGTGGTGGATCACGCTCGGAAACGTGCTCCTAGGTATCAACCAAGGACTCGCCTGGAGTATGAGCGTCAACGCAAAAATCGACCTTGCTGGGAGCGATACACGCGGGCTTGCTGTGGGTCTTGATGAGGCGTTTGGTTACGGTGGCGTCGCTGTTGGTACATGGATAACGGGTCTTCTCGCCGCAGAGTATGGGCTTCGCCCCGAACCGTTCTACTTCCTCGCAGGGGTCATCATGATTGCGCTTATCATCTCAATTCTGTTCGTAGAGGAAACACTTCCATTCGCCCAAGCTGAAGCTGAGGCTGAGAACGATAGTGATTCGGATGCCAACCTCCCATTTAGGTCAGTACTGAAACGGGCGACATGGGGCGACCGAACGCTGTTTGCCGCGGCACAGGCCGGGAGCATCGAGAAATTTGTCGATGCACTTGTCTGGATTGCCTACCCATTGTACCTGACGAGTGCCGGACTATCGGTTGCACAGGTTGGCGTCGTCGTCGGTGTCTACGGCGGTGTTTGGGGAGTACTCCAACTCTACACCGGGAAACTCGCGGACGATATCGGGCGGCGGCCCCCCGTCATTGCGGGAATGTTCATCGCTGGCCTGGGTGTACTCGCGACCGTACTCGTGACAGGATATTGGGTGTGGATCCTAACTGCCGGTGTTACCGGTATTGGGATGGCACTACTCTATCCGAACTTGATCACAGTCGCCAGTGACGCCGCTCATCCTTCGTGGCGCGCGACTGGGCTCGGTGTCTATCGTATGTGGCGAGACGCGGGATACGGCTTCGGCGCGATCTTGATTGGTATAACGGCGGACCTAATTTCCACGGAGGCTCCGTTCTACGCCGTCGCAATCGCAATGTTCGTTTCTGGGGGTGTGACCATCTTTCTGATGCGTGAAACCCATCCAAACCACACTGACTCCTTCACTGGTAAGCAACAGCCACACTCAGTCGATGGCAAATAGGTGAGCGGCAATTTGCAAGTACCCACCTATTGTATATCGAGATGATTCAATCGTAGACGAAAAGGTTCCACCATTACTAGCAGAGAACATCCGTCTTACCGGCGTAGGAGTGCAAAATTGTATCGCTTGTGCACAAGTCTTTTACTCACCCACCGACTACTAATTCGTGATAACTATGCCAGAGTCGATGTCTGCACAGCTCCAACAGGACATGGAGTGCGAAGGTCTGCTCGAATGTTTCCACGGACTCAAGCAACTGGATAGAGAGTGCTTCGAAGTGCTTGTAAACGCCACAGAGTCGCTCACAGTCGATGAAATCGCGGACGCTGTGGACCGTGAGCGCTCAACTGCGTATCGCTCTATTCAGCGGCTTCTCCAGACCGGATTCATCCAGAAAGAGCAGGTCAACTACGAGCAGGGTGGTTACTACCACGTCTATTCCCCAAGCGATCCCACAAAGATTACGAACGATATGCAGCGGATGCTCAACGACTGGTATGCAATGATGGGGCAGCTCATACAAGAGTTCGAAACCAAATACGAGCAAACAGAAACGGCAGCACCCGCTGAAGGATAGTACCGGTCACAGTACCAGCGATCTCTCGTCGATATCGGTCTTCTCAAACAACCTCTCTATTCAATCAGTATGCCTCGGACTCGCTTCTGGAACCCGTTAGATGTCTTCTGATTCCCATTCTGCTAGTTGCTCAACACCCGCCTCTAAGAACGCCTCGCGACGATTTTTCAGGAATGTCAGCGCACTAGCGACATCGACGTTTGCCCCTAGACGTTCCCATACAAACGCCGGTTGCCGTTCACTGAGATCAACTCCAAAATCAGCAGCAATACGATCTCGAACCTCACTACTGAAAACTGCTTGCCATGTTGACGGAAGGCTCTCAGCATCTTTTTCTCGAGGGACAAGTCGGTGACGAGCGCAGTAATCGATCACAACGCGCGTCTTCGGACCAGCCTCCGCGTAATCTGTAATGCGGCGTTTGGTCTCAGGGTTGGACATACCGATTCGAGAGGATCCAGTTGCATATATTGTCGTGTTTTTGAGAGTGCGAATCCGGGTGACCTCTCGGGTAGAGATATCTGATAACACCTCTGCTCTATACCACATTCTGAATTTATACATATATCATATTTCTAGCGTGATATCCATCGCTAGAAACATCTGTTTTCAACACCAACCAGAAAATCGCCGTTCTTTATATACTAAGATCCGGTGCCGTTAGGCAGCCAGAATTCACCATGCAAATCGCCGCCTACGTTCGTGTTTCAACTGATAATCAGATCGAGGAGTCCGCTCGAAATCGTCTTAGGCAAACCAGAGTTCAACGGTCGGAACCATGGTTCCCTCCACGGCGATCTGTTAGTGGAGGTTGTCGTCAAGAGTATCGAAGAGCCCGCTATTTCTCTTCGCTGAGGAGGTCGTCGATAAATCTGAAGCCATTGACGAACGTCACAGCGTCGCCATACCCGTCACTCGCGAGAACGGTCTCTGCTCCCTCTCCAGCGGCAATGTCGGTCGTGTAGATATAGGCGTGGCTCGCATCGCCTGAGCTGAGTGCCTGTATCGCGAGCGCACCGAGAGCCGGATCGGCACGCTCGATCTCGTCGGCTGGTCGACCGTCAGCATTCGCGATATAGCGTTGAATGCCGTCCATCGTCTTCGAAACGGCCGGGTTCGTGTAATCCAGTGGCTCAGCGATGCGAACCCATCCGTCATCAATGGCAGCATCAACTGGAATCGCTTCGATTTCGATACTCTCGCTGGTGTCGGTCGTGGTCAGTTCCTCATAGACACGCTCGGGGACAGCGAACACGATTCCATTTCGTTGAGCGAACGTCCGAACCCGCCGATAGCGCTGATTGTCGGGGGCTCCGAGCGCGACGAAGAACCCAGTGTCCGCAATGTGGAGGACGCTCACTCGTCGAGGTTCTCGGCGTCGACCACATCTGCGAGCGACGCACCAGAATCCTCGAGCGCGAAGTGTTCGTGGACGATCGGCCGGAGAGCCTGGAGGATCACTTCGGCTTCGAGTGGCGACATATCGAGGTCCTCGGCCACGAGGCGATGGGTGGTTTCGCCCTGTTCACGAGCGAGAGTGTGGGTGAGTGCGGTCGCGAGGCCGTGAATCCCACGACGGTCGATATACGAATCGATGGTCTCGTTGGTCGCTCGGCGTGCGACTGCGGCAACGAGAGCGGGTGAGATAGTGTATTCACGCTTGTTGTCGGCGGTTAATGTGAGCTCGATATCGATGGCTGTGTACCGCTGTGGTTGTGTGTCACTCGTCGAAGTGAGAACGCCAGCGTCGACGAGCTGGTTCACGTACGTGTAGGCAGTCCCCTGTGAAATCTCAAGAGCGTCGATGAGTTCGCCGACGGTCGCCTCGTCTTCGCAGTAGATATGCGTGTAGATGCGGGCGAGCTGGGTCTCTTCGAGAAGGTCGGCGATCGAGAGAAAGTCACGAACGATGTTGTCTTCCTCCCGTGGAGCGGTCTGTGACATGGGTGAAAGCTCTGTTTATAGATTATACGTAATCTGCAATAAGTCTGGCGGAGCGCTCAACGGAAGTTGAGACTGGCGCTCTCAATGCATAGCGAAAAGAGAAGCTGGTCCAATGGAACACTGGTCGCTCTTCAGTCTGGTCTGCTACCAAAGGAAGGTTCCTCGCAGCTAGCAACCAAGTGGCTCACTTTTCCGCCGGCGCTCCCTCACTGTCGAATTCTCGGCTAAGAAGGTATCCCGCGATTGCCGCTGTTGGGATCGTCAGCCACCCGATCCCGATAGTCCCAAGAATCCCAAAGAGAACAAACCCCATCCCAAATTCGGCAAGTGCCACGGGTGATGCAACTGATGCAACGAATCCGGAGAGGCTGGAATATTGCTCAACCGTGAACAGTATCATTGCTATTGGAGATATCGAAATCCAACCCGTTAACCCCCCAGCGAGTGCGCCACGAAGGGGCAGCGTCCATCGATCAGTGGACTCAACGATGAGTCGCCACATCGCTCGTCCGACAAGGCCGCTAACGATACCGGCAGTACCAACGACAGCGACCAAATCAGTTATCGACCCCAGGGCGGCAGCTATGTCGGCTCCACTGAAGCCATTGTAGAGTGTCTCGGTGTTGCTCGTATATCCTCCAATAATCTGAACCAGAGCCATCTCTACGGCTGCTAAGAGTCCAAACGTCTCTGTCGCACCATATTCTTTGTTCATACACTCGGCATTTTCTTCTCGTAGTGCTACCATGATAAGAGCTAGTGAGAACGATACCATCTCAGTAAAGCCATGAGCGGCTACCAGCGGAGTGATGCTGTAGGTTTAAACTAGTCACTGGAGAGTAGTCTCATCTTCCCGTACATAGCAGAAGTTGAGACTGAATCTCTCAGTGCATAGAACAACTCGCAGAACCTTTCTGAACACAGATTCTGCCGATTCCTATTGAGGTTAGAACAGCGGGTCCGGTTCGTCGCCACTGACAGGTTCAACCCCAATTGCCGCAGCAATCGCTTCTAATTCAGGCTTCGAAAATGCATCGTCAGATGCATCTTCTCGACTATCGGCAAGCCCGACGGTAACGCGGATCTGTTGACGCATCGTCGCTATCGATGCAATTGGGTCAGTAGTCTCTGTAATTTCGAGTGCCGCACACAGTGCTCCAAGTTCTTCTTTCGTGAATGAGGCTGTCACCTCCTGTTTGAATCGCCCGACACCCCCACGAATCCCGTTCCGGATATCGTGTTTTGTGACCATACCGCTACTCCGCTGGCACTCGCTAAATGACTCCGATTCGCTCACCAACTGTACAGCTATCGCTAGGAAATCAAGCCATTTTGTTTCACGAACTTGTTCTTAGCCGCTCAGAGGTTACCCCACTTACCCGGAAAATTCGACACCGTGGGGTAAATCTGAGGGTCCAGGATACTGGATAGCCACTTCCACTGTGGGCTCTCTTAGAAGATGAGGCCCCTTAGATTCGTTCCTCAGCTGTAAATGCTATTGACCTAGCGAACTTCTGGATGATGAGATCCGTCTTCTCCATTTGAGGACAGAAATATTTAATCTAGCAGTGAATGTTCAAGCTTTGGTTAACTATTGGGTGACACGATAGCTATTTCCAGATAGGAATGTGTGGTAACTGCTCTGATCGGATATCGTCCAAGTGCCGTAAAATGGATTACTGGTGCTTCGTAGCCGTTTGGCGTAATCTCTGGGCTATGCCATTAGTCAACAGGGCAAAGTCAGGGTCAGTCAGAATAGAATCTTCCTAATTTCATCCAATATTTGTGTGTGAATGATCCACTGCTGTCCGTCCTCAGTAAACCGCGTTTGATACGCTCCAGACGGCTATATTCGGTGATTGAATAACACCCTCCACATTTCCACTGTTACTCAACTGGCCTCTTTTCAAGGGAGAGGAAGGGGGCACAAGCAGAGCAAACGATGACAAAAAACAGCTACTCCAGGTTTGATGACTCATATAATATTGTCTGGCATTAGGGAACGATGCTTCCCTCCGACAAGTCAATCGAGCCGTTCAAGCGCTGCGATCGATTCGAGCAGCGCGCGACCGTTGTGGTAGGCGGCTTTGTAGACTGCACCCTTACGCCCGACGGGTTCGAGGTCGTCGTTCACGCCGGAGTGCCACTCGCCGACGTCGTGGTCGATGCCGTACTCGTCGAGGAAGTCGTAGGTCTCGGTGAAGACGTCGAGGTATTTCTGCTCGCCGGTGTGTTCGTACATTCGGAGCGCGCTGGTCAGGCCCTCGGCCTGGACCCACCACGCCTTCACCCGGAAGTTCGCCGGTTCGTCGAAGCCACCGTAGAAGTAGAACCCCCCGTGCTCGTCGTCGTAGCCATACTCGAGAGTGTACTCCCAGAGCGTCTCGTAGAGGTCCGCATAGAGGTCGTTCGAGATGCCGAGCGCGTTGGCGGCGTCCATCGAGAGCCAGACGTTCTCGATATCGTGGCCATAGGAGACCACTCGAAGGTCCTCCCCATCGAGTTTGGGTTGCCACTCAGGCGTGTACTTGTCCGAGCACGCACCCAGCTTCTTTCGTACGACTGTGTTCGTGAGAATATCGAGGAGTTCGTGGAGGCGCTCCCGGCCGCGAGCGGTTTCGAAGGTCTCGTAGTACGTCGTGAAAGCCTCCATGAGGTGGAGGTGGGTGTTCATGAGTTTCAGGGAGGCGTCGAGGGCGTCGTCGCCGGACTCCTTCGGCGACCAGTCGGGTTCGATGTTGTCGAGGTAGGTTCTACCCTCGAGGATCGGCTCCCACTCGGGCGTGAAGTACTCGACGTAGCCACCGTGTACGTCGTCCTTGGCGTGCTCGTCGAGGAGGTCGACGAGCTCGTGGGCGTACTCGGCCGCGCGCTCGTCGCCGGTCGCGCGGTGGTACTCAGAGAGCGCGTAGAGACCGAACGACTGGCCGTAGAGGTGTTTGTTCGGTTTCGAGGTCGTGCCGTCGCGTTCGACTTCCCAGCCGAACCCTCCGTCCTGGTCGTCCCACATTTCATCGAGCAAGAAATCGAGGCCGTACTCGGCGATCCCTCGATACTCGTCACCGTGTCCTTCGCGTGCGAGTCGTGCGGTGAACCACACCATCCGAGCCTGCGTCACGACCTGTTTGTGGTTGTTGCCCGCGAACTCGCCGTCGGCATCGTAGCTCGTCAGAAAGCCACCCTCGTCGTCAATACACCGGGGAAACCAAAAGTCTAGAACGTTCTCCTCCAGCACCGCTTCGAGCTTCGGACGGTACGCTTCTCTGATCGTCTCAGTGTCTTGCATGTGTTCAACACACCCATCTATCTAATAACGATTATGATACGACTGGTATCACCGGTGGACTGTTGCTCTAAAAGCTCCGCTGACCAAATCCGAACCGCTTGCTACCCGATGATGGCTGGCACTAGGTTCGGAATCGCTCAGCCGAATTCGGATTTGTCATTCGAGTCCGTGGTGCTTTTCGTCTTACCTAGGCTGGTCAAGATCTCGACCAGTACGGGTAGTTCGTACGTTGTTTGTTGCGTTCGAAGGACCTCGACCGCGAAACCGTTCGCGGCGGCTTCGCGAACCGGTTTGGGGTCTCGTCGCGACTTTGTTGACACAATACGGCTCAAAAGTTCGCTCCTGACGGACGCACGGCTGTTCTCGGTCAGCTCTTCGTGATACAAGAAGTGTCCCAACTCGTGCGCGAGCACCGCATCCCGAACCTGCGTGTCGGGGACACCGTACTGTTTGGCGTGCGCTTCGATCGAGTGCCGATATACCGTTATTCTGCCGCCGTTGTACGTCCCCAGCAGTACCAACCCATCAAGTCCCTGCCAGTCGTCGACGCGGACTTCGAGGCCGTAGTGCTCTACGAGGTCCTCTAGATCGGTGGCGTTCGATTCGGCGATGGCACTCTTCGCTACCTTTACCCCCTTTCTCCAGCCTCGGCGCTCCCCTGCCGTGTCGTAGGGAAGGAGCGGGTCTACCGGGTCCATCAGGGCTTTTGACCGAGTATGACGATCCGCTCGTCGTCCTCGATTCCGTCGAGTTCCAACTCGATGAGTGAGTGGATCTGCTCTCGGCTGGACAGTCCACTCGCGTCGAGCATCTGACTACCATAACAGAGGTAGATATTTGGGAGTCTCGTCGAGGATCCACTGTAGACGGATTCCTTGTCGAGAACGCGTTCTATCGCGTATTCGAGGTCCTCGAACGTGGTATCGTAGACGGACGCGTCCCGGAGGTTCATCTTCACGACGCCGTAGTTGTCGATTATCGACACGTGGTCCTGTTCCTCACTCACCAACCCGAAGTACTTCTCGCTTCGCTCGGTCGCTCGGAAGACGTTCAGCCCCTCTGTTTCACTGTCCTGATGGATCTCCGCTACGGTCGTACTGAGACTCGACGCCGCCTTCTCTTGAAGCTCTTCGTGAGAGACGCTCTCCTGCCCCATCGTTCGCGTCTGCAGTTCTGTCGACGCTTCGGCCTCCACGCGCAGCAGATTCTGAGAGTCATCGTACTCGATCGTGGTGTTGACGGTCTCTTGGTTCGCGCCCATACTCACGACCGAGTTGATGGCCTCCTGTCTGATCTTCTTGATCTCGGCTTCGGAGGGGTTCATCACGTTCCGTTCCACGACGTCCCGCACCATCGCCACGCCGACGCCAACGGTGCTGACGATCTCGTGGTTCGCCGCTAGACGGGTTTGGTAGTCGGAATTCTCGCCGAGATACGGGATCAGTGATCCGCACCCACCCCCACCACCGACGACCTCCAAGAGTGACTCGTCGAGGTCGTACTCGGCGATGATCTCGTCGATGACGGGCACGACCTTCCCGATACTGATGTCCAGTATCTGCCTCGCCGCGTCCTCGGGTGTGACGCCGAGTTCGTCGGCTAGCGGTTCGAACGCTTTTCGTGCCGCGACCGGGCTCCCCGCAGCGTAGGCGTCCTCGTCCAACATCTCGAGCAGATTCGCCGCACAGCTGGGTGTCAACGCGTATCTGTCCCCGTTCTCGACCTCTACGGCGACGTACTCCGAATCGCCTGGCTTCGGTTTCACCCGGACGAGTTTCGGATCGACGATATCGTCGGGGTCAGCGAACGTCGAGTAGGGGATATCCGCAATGTGCGCACTTCGAGGACCCGATTCGACGACCTCCCCACCCTCGACGCGGATCATCGACCCGCCCGCGACACCCTCGGTTCTGATGTCGAGGGTACGGAGGAAGGTCGAATGCCCACCGATCTCGGCGGACTTCCACTTCGGCTGGCCTTTTTCGATCACACTGATGTCGCTACTAGTCCCACCAACGTCGACGAATATCCCGTCGGTGACGTTTTCGTACATGAGTGCGCCAGCGACACCCGCTGCCGGCCCCGAGAGGATCGTCTGAATGGGACGGCTTCGCATCTCGTCGATCCCCATCACTCCCCCATCTGAGCGCATGATCATGAGGGGAGTGGTGATCCCGAAATCCGCCACACTCTCCCCGGTCGCCGTCGACGTCTTGACCATCCTGGGGAGGATGCTCGCGTTGACGACGGCGGTCCGCGTTCTGATCTTCAGTCCGTAGCGCTTGGAAACGACGCTCGCACCGATCGCCGGCAAACCGAACTCCTGGGCGATTTCCGTGACCTCCTCTTCTAACTGCGGATCGTCGACCCCGAACGCCTGACTGGAGACGACCGCTTCCACGCCGTTTCGCTCGAATTCCTCGAGCGTCTCGATCACGGCCTCCTCCTCTAGGCCGTCGCCAACGTTCAGATAGTCGTGTTCGGTTTCGATCTTCTGCTGGTCGTCCAAGGCGATATCGCCGACGTTCGTCTCCGAACGCACTCGCCTCCCCTGTATCCCCTTTCCGAGTCCGAGTATTCCTACCTTGGAGACGTCGCCCTCCAGCAACGCGTTCGTCGCCTGCGTAGTCCCGTGAGCGATGAAGACGACGTCGCTCGGCTCGGCTGACAGCGTATTCAAGATCCGCGACGTTGCCTCGACGATACCGTCGGCGACACCGACGTCGGATTCGTGCGTGGTCGGAACTTTTACCTCGGCCAGCACCTCGTACGATTCGCTATCGATCGCTACTGCATCCGTAAAGGTCCCACCGACGTCTATCCCGACTCTCACGCTTGACATACTCGGGGTAGGACAGTGTTTGTAATGAAATTATCGACACGACCGTCGCGCCAGGGGAGCTACCCGTATCCACACTCGTCAAAAATCGGCTTCAATCCGACGCTACTGCCTCGACTCGCCCGTACTCGGGACTGATCGGTTTCGCCCGCTCGGTCGCTGCACACAAACGATTCGAAGATACGGAATGCATTCAAAATCTATTCTGACGGTCTCTGTATACGAAATATAACGCCAATAGTACTGTTACGGATCTCTCCAACCACGCAACTAATTAATCATTAGGTACTTCTAGCCAGTCGGCAAGTCGAAGAACAAAAATTCCACCATGCGGAATCGAGGATTGGTGAACCATTGGCTTCTAGCGACTGGACGAGGCCTCCGTACTCGATTCGACTGAAGAGATGCGAGGTGAAACGCTTCACCGCTCGATCCGTATTCCATCATGCGGAATACTTATTGAGACACCTGATAAACAGGGAGAGATGACGCAAAAACCCGCGAAGAACCCGGTAGGGACGCTCGAAAAGGCGTTCTCCATTGTCGAGACGGTCAGCCGGGAACGAGGAACGACTATTGACGAACTCGACCGGCAACTCCCCTACGCGAAATCCACGATACATCGTCACCTATCTACGCTTCGACAAGAGGGGTACGTCATCAAGAACGGCTTCGTCTACGACATCAGCTACAAGTTCTTCGACGTGGCTTCGTACCGGCGGGAGTACGACCCGCTCTATCAGATCGGGCGGTCGATCACCGACGAAACCTCGAACCGTGCCCAGGAACGCACCTCACTCATCGTCGAAGAGCGGTCTCGGGCGGTGAAATGCTATATCTCCGAATCGGAGCAGTCGGTCGTGACGGACGCCCATCCAGGGCTCTCGATGTACATGCACTGCGTTTCGGGCGGGAAAGCGATCCTCGCCCACCTCAGCGAGGAACGCGTGAAGGCGGTTGTCGACGCCGTCGGATTGCCGAAGATGACCGACAACACGATCACGGACCGCGAGCAGCTGCTGTCCGAACTACGTGACGTTCGGGAGAGCGGTGTTGCGGTAGACGACCAAGAACGTATCACCGGCATCCGCGGTGTCGCCGCCCCCGTGATAGACGACCGAACGGACGAGGTGCTCGGCTCGATCGACATCACTGGACCGACGACCCGTGTCGAGGGGGAGAAGTTCAGAAGCGACCTACCGGACCTCGCCAGACGGGCCGCTGCCGAGATTGCGAACAACATTCACTATCTCCGTGACCACTGATAGTGAGAATTATCCTGAGCGAGGCTCTACCCTCGGCCCGTGCTGAACTCGCTACTATTTTTGTCGATACCGAACCTACTGAGTATCTCGTTCGAAGTAAATGGTCGAATCAACGAGCGTCTTTCGGCCTACATCCCGAAGAAGTAGACCGAGACGATGACACCGCCGGCAGCGATCACCCAGATATACGGAAGGATGTCCTTGGTAATGTCGTTGACGTTGACACCCAACTCCTCTGCCGCCCACGCGTTGTGGGTGTTCGTCGGGTCACCCGGTGCCTGGACGCGGAGGGCACTCACGGCGGTCGTCGTAATGAGTTCTGGGCGGAACCCGATGGCCGCCAGTACCCCGATGATGCCGCTGCCGAGGCCCCACAAGTTCAGTGGCCCACGGTACAGCGCCAGCGGCGCGAGGACCGCGAACATGACCGCGTAGAGGACCATGTTCTGTGGGACGACCTGTCGCAAGAACGGCTCCATTGATTGGGCGATCGGATCGGAGAACACGGCCACGAGCAACCACCCGATCGCGAGCATGAGCGCGATCGCCGGTGCGACCCGCTCGATCCCCTCGTGGAAGCTTTGGGTGATCAAGCGCAGCGTGTTTCCGAAGTTCTTGAAGCCCTCCAATCCCGGCTGGCTGAAGAGCGCGGCATACAGGATCCCGATGATGAACGCCACGAAGACGTTCGTAACACCCCCGATCACCAACACGACGGGGATGATCGGTGCGAGCAGCGCGTACTTCGGCGTCGAGCTTGCCTCCGACGAGCCACTCTCGATGGTTTCGGCAAGCGTCTCTTGCACGCCGGCTTGCGTCCCACTCCCGCTCGAAATGGGTTTTCGGACCTTCAAGAAAACGTACAGGATCCCGACCACGAAGGCCAACGCTGCCACCGGTAGTGCCCAGATGATGACGCTGTTCAGTGTGATGCCGGTCACCTCCTGATAGTACACCCAGTTCGCGGGGTTCAGCATGATTCCGTTCCCGTATGCGAGCAGGGTTATCGCACCCGCGGTCTCTCGGGGGAACCCGACGCTGATCAGGATGGGGAAGATAATCGTCGCGACGAGGATGAACGCACCCAGGCCGCTGATGCTCGTCGCCACTATCACGACGGCCGTGTACAACGCGATAGCCATCACCAGTGGACTGTCCCCACCCAGTTCCGCTGCTGTTTTCACGATATCCTCGAGGATACCTTGTTTTTCGGCCAATACTCCGAGCGCCCCACCGAAGACCGCTGCCATCATCGCCGGGGCCAAGCGTGTCGACCCGTCCATGATGATCGTATCGAAGATGGTGGTGACGGATAACCCACCCACGGCCGCGATCCCGATTGCCATTCCTCCCAGTGCGATGAAGGTCGGAATGACCTCCAGCATCATTAGCGCCCCGAAGATAAGGAACACTAACAGTATCGCGATGGCTGTGACTTCTACCATGTATCTTGCTCCAGACAGAGCAATCATAACCATACTTAAATATCTTTCTGATTTTTAATTACGTTATATCCCGAACAAGGGTAGTAGGTGCATTAAGTTCACCGCAACTAATACAATTTATTTTACATCATCTGTTTGATCGCACCGAGGGTACGTAGACCGGACCCATAATGTTTAAGTCGAATTGCGGTAGTCGATTAACACAGTCTGCTAGCAAGTGGACCCTCGTCCACAGACTTACTCAAAACATGACTTCATCATACACTACCGTTGTGGTGGGTGGAACGCCTGGAGGTATCGCGGCTGCAGTTACCGCTGCACGACAAGGGGTAGATACGTTGTTGGTCACGTACAACGCCTCACTCGGCGGAATGATGACTGGTGGCCTGAGTTATACAGACACGATGCTCAAGAAACACCGCACCCCGATCTTCGCGGAGTGGCGCTCCGCCGTCAGAGACCATTATGAGACGGAATACGGGCGCGATTCCGAGTCGTACGCCCGCTGTGAGGACGGGTACATCGCGGAACCACACGTCGGCGAGCAGATATTCGAGGCGCTTACTGAGGACACGGAAAATCTCGACATCATACGAGAGTTCTACCCGTCCTCAGTCGTTCGAGTCGGTAACCAGATCAAATCCGTCACCTTCCAATCATTCGTCCAAAGCGAGACGGTGGACGTTAGTGGTGACATTTTCATCGAAGCAACATACGAAGGCGATCTAATGGCCGTTGCGGGGGTGTCTCATCGAATCGGACGAGAGAGCCGGAGCGAACACGACGAACAGTTCGCGGGCCGTCTCTATACTCGAACCAGGGGTGACCGATACTACCCCCAGGAGGCGGTTGGAGACGGCGTCGATCCGAGTGCACCACCTGATAGACGTGGACCGCTCGACACCCCTGCGGAGAAGAATCAAGGTGAACTCGACCTCGTGCCACACCCTGCCGGGATCTCCGAACTTCACGCACGGAGTACAGGGGAAGGTGACCAAACCATTCAGGCGTACAATTATCGGCTCTGCTTGACTGACGATCCGGAGAAGCGTATCCACCCATCAAAGCCGGACGGCTACGATAGTTCAGCGTACGACGAAACGCTAGAAGAGGTCAAGCGGATCGGATTTCGTTCAACGCTTCGGCTTCGGTACCTTCCCAACGACAAGGCAGACATGAATACGGCTGACTTGCCTGGGAAGAATTACGACTATCCTACTGCGGACTGGTCCCGGCGGAGGGAAATCGCAGCAGAACACGAACGCCACGCGCTTGGGCTGCTTTACTTCCTGCAGAACGACCAAGCCGTCCCATCCGATATCCAGACTGAAGCTCGAAACTGGGGGCTCGCATCCGATGAATGGGAAGACAACGACAACTTCCCTTTTCAGCTGTACATACGCGAGGCCAGACGGCTCGATGGGCAATACACGTTCTCGGAAAGTGATGCCCGCCACGCCCCGGGGCTTGACCGTGCGCCGATTCACGAGGACAGTATCAGCGTCATCGAGTACCCGCTTGACTCACACGCCTGTACAGACGACCGACAGGCTGGGAGTCATCCCGAAGGTCACTTCTTCGCCTCACAGGTCACCCGACCGGCACAGTTCCCATATCGGTCTATTCTTCCGAAGCAGGTCGACAATATGTTAGTTCCTGTCCCTGCCTCGGCGACCCATGTTGGGTATGGGTCGATTCGTCTGGAGCCAACCTGGATCCATATCGGAGAATCGACAGGCTATGCAGCGGCGCTGGCCGTCGAACAGGACGTTCCACCGTCGGATGTCGATGTGACGCGACTTCAAAAACGCCTCGTCGATGACGGGGTCATGATTTCCTTCTTCAACGATACGAACGTCGATGACGACGACCCCTGGTCCGAGCCGATACAGTACCTGGCTACGAAGGGATTCTTTTCATCTTACAACGCAGATCCTGAGTCACCGTTGGCACAAAGCACGGCCGACCAATGGATCTCATTGACCCTGGACCAGTTACGCGGAGAGTCGAATCCAATGAATGCAGCCAAGGAGACGAATGATCGCTCACCTTCGGAACCGATCTCTTGTACGGAGTTCGTCTCGAGATTGATAGGTGACCTATCGCTTCCTGAACGGGCTAAAACTCGGCTCCAAGACATAGTCAGTGATCAACAGACCGGGTTAGATGACCCCGTTCTGCGGGGCAATGCTTGCTGTGCAATATTTCACGTTTTAGATCGCGCGGACGGTCAACACACTATTACCGATCCCAATCTATAAGTAATATTAACACAAATTCGGGAGTGGCTCAGAATCTGAGTCACTGGGAGAAAATCAAATGGAAGAAAAGCGCGGCCATAGTCGTCGGACTGCATTGAGAGCTATCGGACTTAGTGGTGTGAGTCTATTCACATTCGGTACGTCGTTCATAGGCAAAGCGAGTGCGTATGGAGACGACCTACAATCGTACTACGAGCTTGATGATTCAACAGCGACCGACTCGTCCGGAAATGGTAATAACGGAACAGTAAACGGTGCGTCACCGGGAGCCAGGGGCGTCTCGAACGCCTGCTTTGCCTTTGACGGTGTCAACGACACCATCACAGTTCCCCACGTCCTATCGGGACAACCACGGGGCTCGTACTCAGTCTGGGTGAATGCCGAGAACCTCGAGATGGACCGAGGAATCCTTGGTGACTGGTCAGAAGGGGCCCTTACGATGTGGTATGACACCGTAAACGACTACTGGGGGTTCGCCGCTCGAATCGGTGGGACGATTCGGAAAGTCACCGGCGGGTCGCCGACGGTTGGTGATTGGACCCATCTCGTCGCAGCCTACGACGGAGCCGAACTAAAGATGTACGTGGACGGAACCGAAGTCGACAGCGTGACCGCCAGTGGTGACTTCGAATCGGAGAGTACTATCCAGATGGGAAGCGATACCGGTGATCACAATTATTGGCATGGGCGCGTTGATGAGATGCGAACGTACTCCCTTGGGCTCTCTGCGAACGAGGTACAGGAGCTATACGAGAATCCCGGCTCGGGGGACTTGGGTGATGATGACCACGTCACTGATATCCATCTAACTAACCGACAACTCGCGTTCGCTCCGAGCGCGCCGAGCTACTCGCCTGGGGACGAATGGATCTTCCCGTCCATCATTGAGACCTCAAAGATCGACAATCCACTCGGGAAGTACCACCTCTACTGTGCCCCCCACGGTACACCAGAAACAAAGGATGGAGAAACCGTCGGCATCGCGTTGTTTTATTCAGATACCCTCAACGGGACATGGACTGAATATTCTGGAAACCCGATCATTGATCCGTCGGACTTCAGCGACGCATCCCATATCTCCTCGCCACACGCCCTCTTTGCCGACGAGTACGGCAAAGTGCTTCTCTACGCTCACGGTAGTAACGATAAGACGCGCTGGTGGTACTGCAACGGCGGAAACGGAGCGACCTTTGACTATGGCGGCATCGCCGTTGAGAACTCGATGTACTCGGGGTCTTCGGAGACCTCCTATGCTCGCGTGTACGACTACTCGATCCCGAATCGAGGCAATAACTACACGATGTTCTTCATGGCGAACCAGAGCGGGACGCGTCACATCCGGCTCGCTATCTCGGACGACGGTAAAGACTGGACCGTCGACCCGGACGCAGTCATCACGCCGCAGCCAGAACACGACGGGAACGTGTCTTCACCATTCTTCTTCCGATACAATGGTATGTACTGCTTGGCATTCAACGCCTCCGATGGCAATACGTGGGTCACCGAAGTCGGCCAGGATATCGACCGAGAAAACCACCTTGGAATACTCAACCCCGCGACCGACGGCACACCGGATCACGGACGGTGTGCGTCGCCATTCTTTATTCGGGACGACAACGGTCAGCTGTGGTTCTACTACGAGTCGGGATCACGACTCAACGAGGCTATCGCATTCGCGCAAATGCCAGATTCAGCCGACTCCACCAATTTGTCACTTTTCGAGTTGTCTTAGGAGAGCCGATATACCGCTTCAAAGATAAGTTCCAGACATTCTTTCCCGTCACGAGATGTATCGAGAGGCAGTGAAGCGGATAGTCAATCGACTGGGTGAGATAGATGCGTTTCATCGGGCTGGGTTGGTCGCTATCGATATCACTGAAGAAGACCCATTCACTGGCGATCGAGAGGGCTGCAAAGACGAGATTATTGGGACGAAAGAGAGCACTGACGAGTACGCCTATCAATGGGCGACCGTGCAGTTAGTCGGGAACGCAGTTCCGTTAGTGCTAGACGCTCGGCCGGTCAAGAAAGGAAAGACCCGCCAAGAGATCGTTGAGGATCTGTTGGATAGCGCTCAGAGTTTGCTCCACGTTGATGGTGTGCTAATGGATCGAGAGTTCGACAGCCAGCACCTACTCGAATCCATCTCCCAGCGAGGACTGACGTACGTCGTTCCCAAGCGGATGTATACCAGCGAAAAGGCACAGGCAAAGCGATTGCTCGAGCGATATCAGGATTACTACACCGCCGATCGGAAGCTCCACCTTGGCAAGAATGAGTGGCACGAGACCACGTTCGTCTACAAGCGCAATCCGAACTCGGACCGAGATGACTACGGGCAGTACGCGATGTTCCTGACGAACGCCCCAGCTGGTGCTGTCCGTGAGTACAGCCATCGTTGGGAGATCGAGAGCGGGTACAAGAGCATCAAGCGCTTCATGGCCGCGACCACCTCGAAGGACTTCGTACTCCGATTCTTCTACTTCGCGTTCGCGTGCCTGCTGTACTCCATTTGGCGGGTGGTTGATCTTCTTGTGCAGGTCGCTCTGACCGACGAGTACGAGCACTCGCCGATAGTAACGGCCCAGAACACGCTGACATTGTTGCAGAAGCGGACAGGCATCGGATAGAACCCTGTATTGGGCTGGAAGCCGCGAGTCTGAGCGATAGCTCTACCCAACTTACCTCTCGGACACGATTCTAACCAGACCGACGACACAAATCGGGCGGTGGAGCTTGGTTTGGTGGCGGTCGGAACCCACTATTCCGCTACGATCGCGCATTCTACCCCCTCTATACCTGCTGTAGTCTCATCTTCAGTGCCCATAGCTGAAGTTGAGACTATCGCTCTCAATGCATGGCGGGGAGGAAACTGATTCAGTAGGATCAAACTCTAATCGCTCCACATACAGCNCATAGCTGAAGTTGAGACTATCGCTCTCAATGCATGGCGGGGAGGAAACTGATTCAGTAGGATCAAACTCTAATCGCTCCACATACAGCCTGCTATTAGGTGCAGTCCCAGGACTACTACTCCGTAATATCAACCATCTTGGAGCTTTCACGCCACAACCGATCACGCGCCTCATGGCTACGAGCAAGTTCCGAGGGATCAGGATACGTGATGTCGCTCCTGACCAGCGACGCATAGATGCTTCCGGACGGCGGGGTAGCCCTACCTAACGTCAATTGAGCCAGAGCCTCTCCCGCACGTTCTGGTGTTTCCGGGTATAAATCGGGATTGAACCTACTGGCAAAGCGAAACACCAGACGCCCAGGACTAGATGTCATCAGTNCCGCACGTTCTGGTGTTTCCGGGTATAAATCGGGATTGAACCTACTGGCAAAGCGAAACACCAGACGCCCAGGACTAGATGTCATCAGTTGTGAGAGCGTCCCGCTAAAACCGGACGCATTGCGGAATAGCGAGGTATCAGTTGTGAAACCCGGGTTGTAGGCGACAACCTGGATATTGCTTGCTTTCACTTCATCAAGTTCGGCGAAAGTTCGTGCGGTCAGGAGATTGCAGAGTTTCGATGCCGCGTAAGCGCGTACGCCAGCGCCAAAGCCTCCTTTGGGGGGATACGCTAGCGCCTGCGTGTCGAGCTCTTTCGGTGCAAAGGGATAGTGTCCCGGATCGTGTGTATCGCTCGTAGTGATCACCAACCGTCCACCTTCTGCCAAGCATGGCAGCAGTTCACGAGCCAACAGGTAGTGGCTGAGATGGTTGACTGCGAACGTCTTCTCGAAACCGTCGTCACTACGCTGATCTACGTTTGGATATTGCACACCAGCATTGAGCACGAGCATGTCGATCCGGTCGTCGGCCAGCCGGTGCTTCACTGCGTCCGCAAAGGTACGAACACTTTCGAGCGAAGCGAGATCAAGGTGTACCACCGTACTGCNCCGTACTGCCTTCTGGCACGACTCGCCCGCTGCCACGAGCTCCGATTATGACTTGTGTGTCGGGCTGAGATGCGATTCGGTGTACGGCGTGCTCACCAATCCCGGAGGTGGCTCCCGTCATCACAACAATTTGTTTGGATTTGGATTCGTTACTCATGTGCAGTCATAGTCACCAGCAGATATCAATCAACCGGTTTACTAAATGTCTCACTAATCAGACCTAATCATACTGAGAGAATTACTAGAGGTTTTCACAGATATCGACAAGCATTCGACGGAAAAGCGACCTTTCTGCAGGAGAAAACCCCTCCAACATTTGGGATTCCGCCCGCTCCAAAATCTCTTCGACGGGTTCCTGGTGTGCCTGACCATCATCAGTGAGGTATACTCGGGAAATTCGTGAATCGTTGGGGTCCGACCGACGTTCAACTACTCCTTCAGATACCATTCGATCGAGCATTTTACTGATTGCTTGTGGTTTGACTTCCAACCGTGCGGCTAGCTCTTTTTGCGAGAGCCCATCTTCCTTCCACAACAAATAGAGAAGAACCTCCTGGCCGGCGTATAACCCAATGTCGGAGAGGTCTTCCCGGATTTGATTTCGATACGCCTTCCCNTGATAGGGTCCGATCGATTTTGTGTCATAACTCTGGTCGTAGATCGCTAATACGGATTCGCGCTGACCCTTATTAGACATAGTGGTACCTGAGCGAATTCTCGCTCTCTCATGGGCCACCTACTCAATCAACTGGTTGTCTATATTAAGAAGACCAGGCTGAATTATAACGCTATTTGAGAAGAGCTCGTTCGCCGAGACAACGGAGCACGGACTTGATCCAGTACGTGCTCGGCATGAGTTCGGAAGTTTCTAGCGCCAAGACAAATCCCTCAGGCGGATCTGGGGAAATCCGATCCAAGCTAAAGAGAAACCGTCGATCAAGGGCGACTTTCGTCAAGAGACTGTAAAGAAGGAATGCCATCAACTCAAGTATCTCAACACGAGGTCTTCCAAGAAATCGCGTCGAGATCGTACTGCGAGTGGCCTGTCTACGATTCCACACCGCTGTACGACAGGAGTTCACTTGGTGGGCTTGAAGAAGACGTCCGAACCGTCGCAAGAGTCTGGTTCGAGCATGATGCTCACAAGTCCGTCAAGGATTTCGTGTGCCGTCTTCCGCTGGCGTACGTCGATTTCAGATCGCACGATAGCTACAGCGGATCGACACGCTACGAAATGGAGCAGTTAGTACGCACGTTCCTGCTGAAAGAACTCCACGGCTGGAAGCACGAGAGCGCACTCGTTGAGTATCTCGACCGATATTCGTCGGTTCGAAAGCGCCTCAGCTTCGAGAGCGTGCCCGATCAATCGACACTCTGGCGAACGTGGCACCAGCGTTTCGAACCCGAGCTCAGAGAAACGATCGAAACAGCCGCGAGAAGCATTCTTATTCAGGCAGACAGGGCCGACGTTCCTATTCCTCGCCAGCCACCGGAGCGGTCGTCCTCAAGAGAGCAATCCAACAGTGAGGAACCTACTCAGCAGAAAATTCTTGATCGTGCTGAAGACATTACAGAGCAGGTGAGTGGGATCGTCCACCCAGCGTTCTCACTATGCCGTGGAGAACGGTGCGAGATTCACGAGAACGCATTCTGGGAACTCCAGACCTACCTCGGTCTACACGAGGCCCTTGCGGCTAATGAGGGCGCACGTAGCTTTCTCTACGAATCTGACCGAAGCCGAACGCCGCTTGGACACAATCATCGAGCACATCTGCGCGACCTCTCTATCGGTAGGATTCGTGATATGTACCGGGATGCGGTGAAGCGGATAGTCGACCGATTGAGCGAAACAGATGCGTTTCATCGTGCCGGGTTGGTCGCTATCGACATCACTGAGGAAGACCCATTCACTGGTGACCGAGAGGGCCACGAAAACGAGATCATCGGCACGAAGGAGAAGAACACCGAATACGCCTACCAGTGGGCGACCATCCAGTTGGTCGGCAACGCAGTTCCGTTGGTACTGGACGCCCGGCCAGTCAGAAAGGGCGACAGCCGCCGTGAGATCGTTGAGGACCTGCTGGATAGTGCTCAGAGTTTGCTCCACATCGACG
Source organism: Halococcus hamelinensis 100A6 (assembly GCF_000336675.1). Classification (NCBI taxonomy): domain Archaea; kingdom Methanobacteriati; phylum Methanobacteriota; class Halobacteria; order Halobacteriales; family Halococcaceae; genus Halococcus; species Halococcus hamelinensis. The sequence continues at coordinate 151,080 of NZ_AOMB01000003.1, forward strand.
GTGTGCTGATGGATCGAGAGTTCGATAGCCAGCACCTACTCGAATCCGTCTCTCAGCGAGGACTGACCTACGTGGTTCCCAAGCGAATGTATTCCAGCGAGAAGGCACAAGCTAAGCGGCTGCTCAAACGAGGTCAGGATTACTACACTGCCGATCGGAAGCTGCACCTCGGGAAGAACGAGTGGCATGAGACGACGTTCGTCTATAAGCGCAAAGAGAACTCAGAGCGGACGGACTACGGTCAGTACGCGGTGTTCCTGACGAATGCACCAGCAGGAGCGGTTCGCGAGTATTCGTATCGCTGGGAGATCGAGAGCGGCTATAAGAGCATCAAACGGTTCAAGGCTGCGACTACCTCGAAGGATTTCGTACTCCGGTTCTTCTACTTCGCGTTCGCCTGCCTGCTGTATTCGATCTGGCGAGCGGTCGATCTCCTTGTGCAAGTAATCCTCACTAACGAATACAAGTGCTCACCAGTTGTGACGGCACAGAATACGCTGACGTTGCTGCAAAAGCGGACGGGAGTCGGCTAGAGCCTGATGTTGGGTCGAAAGCAGCGAGCCTGAGCGACAGCTCTGTTCAGGGTATCTCTTGAGCGCACTTCTAACCAGATAATCAACACGAATCGCCGATTGCGTCTAATTTGACGGCGGCCAGAATACACTATCCCTCCAATATCGTGCATTCTGGACCCTCTATGCTTGGTGTAGTCTCATCTTCCACAGAGTCTCGGAAGATAACTAATTCTACAAACCAAACCGGTGAACGGCGGCCGTTTTCGTGGATAATAAAAGTAATTTCGACAGCCAGAACCCGCTGTCTAATGTAACCAGCCACTTAGTCGGCGAAAGTCGACGAAAATGAACTCTCCAGGCGCGTCCTGCGGCTACCGAGACTTCGATGAACACGAAATGACGCCGCTCTCATCAGTCACCCGGTACAATGCAGAATGCCAGGATCTCGGTGAACTCACCAGCCGGAATCGGTGGACGCTCACCGAGATGCACGCCCACCGTGCTACGAAACAGGAGATTCGTGAGCCGCCACACGTTGTACATCACGACGCCGATCACGAAGTAGAGGAACCGTATTCGGTAGTCCATCGAGCCCACCGTCGGTAGAAAGTGCTTTTTGATCGTCTTATACTCGTTTTCGATCTCCCACCGCTGCGAGTATTGGCTGGCGAACCCTTCGACCTGCTCCAGCGGAACATCACGGTTCGTCGTGAACGCCGCGTAGGCACCCTCTTCTTTCGTTGAAGGAACGTACATGATGCTTCCCGTGTGGACTCGACCATCGTACTCGCGCGGTACGTCTCGCACGACTCCTGCATCACTGACGGCTTCGCGATCCAATTCCTCGATATCCCTGATTTCAGCCCGGTATTTTCGCTTCGGGATGAGATAGGTCGTGTCGTGACGATCGATTGCGTCTCTTACACTATGCGTGTCGAATCCGCGGTCACAGAACAGCTTGTGGATGTCGACGTGTTGCTTGGCCTGTTTCAGCAATCGCTCGACGAGACAGGACTGCGGTGTGATCTGTGCATCTTCTGACTCCCAATCGGAATCGCGGCGCACTGGTTCGATACCGAGGACGATCGGCGTATCCTCCCCGATGATGGTGATTGTCGCCATCTCGTATCCGCGCTCGTGACGCTCTTTCAGCCCGTGAATCATCTCCGGGTAGTCTTCACGCGGGTAGATCTCCATTCCGTCGGCCACTATCGGTTCCTCGCCATGTGTCACGTCTCCATCGTCTTTGTAGGGTGAGGTGAAAACCGGCCACGGGGTAATGTCGATAGCGGCGATGACTGGTTCACGGATGCCACCGTTCTCTTTGAGCTCTTCGAGGACCGTCTCGACGCCACAATGGAATGGGCCGAGTACCTCGTCGCGAATGCGCTCCCAGTCTGTCGGCCGCTGCCCGTCCTCGTACTCGGTGAGTGTTGTCTGTTCGGGCGGGGCAGCGGTTTTCTTCATCGTCCGGAGGTGGGTGTCACCGTGGGGCGTCTCCCTGCGATCGCTAATACGCTCGAACCGTTTGGTTGATCCTTTCGAGCGGGTCGTCGTACCTCGGTCGGCCATATTCAGGTACCCCTGTCGCTCGAAGAACACCATATCTTCGAACGTGGTGTTGTCCGCTCGTCCGCTGTCGAACTCGTCGAAACCGCGATCACGTGCTGCTTCAACAGCGTTCATGATCTGGTCGTCGGTAACGTCGGTGGAATCTATCTTGTCTGGATCAAGACGCGGCTCGTCGTCTGAGAGAATACCGTGGTCAGCGGCGATTTCTCGTATCACCTGTGCGGTAGCCCTGATCATGTGGCGATCCGTGAACGAAAGTCGATTGCGCCAGATGTAACTAATCGTCTGCTGTGTCGGTACTCCATCGAGTCCGAACCGGACCCAAAGATACGCTGTACCCTTCAGCCGGCGATGCAACTCGGGTTGGCTGATATCGAGTGTTTTCATATAGAGGAACATCGTGAGGACCGGCTCGAACTCGAATCGCGCTTTGCTAGGAGCAGAATACTGGTCGGAGAACCTCTCTGTTAGGAATTCAAGACCGGCGACCACTCGTGTGATGTGATCATGAAGCCTGCACAGTTCACGGACTTCATTCCAGAGGAATTTTGAAACCAGTGGCTTCTCGCCAACTAGATGGGTGTTTTTCGGTGAGTACGCTTCCGATTGTGAGTTATTAGTCATAGTGGATTGGATAGATGGGAACTTTGTTTGGCTCGGCGAGTCGCTTCNGTTTTTCGGTGAGTACGCTTCCGATTGTGAGTTATTAGTCATAGTGGATTGGATAGATGGGAACTTTGTTTGGCTCGGCGAGTCGCTTCTGCTAATACTGTCGCCAGAAGTGTGAACACGATTGCACCGGCTGCCGCGAGCTCGTGAGCTGGCGAAACATGTTGGACGACGCCCCCCACGATTGGTTCCACGGGGAGTAGCGTATGATGTGGAGTTCCAACGATCGGCACGAAGTAATCAACGAGGTCGTTGAATCCGTACCAGCCAGCGGCAACGAGAATCGCACCGAGTGGAAAGTCGCTGTACCGATGAATCAGAAAGGCCTCTACAACCATGCCTAGGTGTGAAACGAACAGGAAACCGTACATTGCGGTCGCCGCGAGATCCGAGCCCAGCAACGGTACGATCTGTGGTGGTGGCGCAACTGTCGCGAGAAACGTATCCGCGAAGACCGTCAGTACGTATGGCGTCCAGAGCCCGAGTTTGATACACCCGAAAAAAGCCACCACATTCAGATATTCGTTCGATCGACCGAGTTTGTACAGCGTGAGTGAGAGTGCGATCAATAGCGTCGCCATCGGACTGTCAGGGACGACCGGCCATGCCACGACGGGTTCGAGCCGAAACTGTGGCAGGTAGTACCAGAACCCGAATGCTGTCCCGACCAGATTGATCGCGACGATCACCCACGTGTATCTGAGTGCCAGCGTCTCGATCTCTCGTGGAATCGGATTAAGATACCACGGGAGGGGGTTAGTCGTTCGTGTCGCCATCGAAGTGAGCAAGCCCAACGCCGTCTGTAGTCGCTGATTGCTGGCCAAGGAACGCTACGAGTTCGGCCTCGGTGACTGGCTGTGATTCGATATCCAAACCGGCGTCACGCGCAATCCGAACCGCACTCGGTGGATGGATGTTCGCCTCGTTCAGTAAATCCTCGTCGTAGAAGATCTCCTGAGGGCTCCCATTCCCGATGATGTTCCCGTCGGCCATCACGCAGATACGGTCAGCGATCTCGGCCGCGATGTCGAGGTCGTGTGTCGAGAGGACGACGCTGACCCCCTCCGTGTGAATGTGGCGGATCCGCTTGGCGACTAATCGCGAGCGCTCGGGATCGAGGCCAGCGAACGGTTCGTCGAGCACGATCACGCTCGGTTCGAGCACCAGTACGCCAGCGAGCCCGACGAGTCGCTTCTCGCCGCCGCTCAGGTAGTGTGGGATGCGGTCTTCGAGGTGGCTCGCGTCCATCGTCGCGAGCGCCTCGTGGGCTCGCTTTTCGGCCTCGTCGGCTGGAACCCCGTAGTTGTGCAACCCGAACATCACGTCGTCGAGAACTGTTGGGGCGACGATCTGCGTGTCGGCGTCCTGAAAGACGAACCCGACTTCCTGGCGGGCGTGGCGCTTGTTCTCGTCGATTATCCGCTCTCCAGTTACGCGGAGTTCGCCCTTGTCGGGCGTAAGCGTCGCGTTCAGGTGTTCGAGCAGCGTCGACTTTCCTGAGCCGTTGCCACCCACCAGCGCGACGACCTCGTCGGCGTGAACCGCGAACTCGACATCGTGCATCCCGACGGTTCCATCGGGGTAGGTGTGAGATTTACATCGAAGCGCGACCAGTGGGTCGGTCCCGTTCACGCTGTCGTCGGTGACGTCGGTCATTGTGCGGTCGTTCATATCGCTACCACCCCGTAGGAAACTACGAGCGCATAGGAGACCACGAGGGCGAACAGTCCGACGACCGCAGCGACTTCGCTCGCGGGCGGTCGACGCACGGTGCTGTAGAGGGTGAGATCACCCTCATAGCCACGTGCTTCCATGGATTTGACGAGCCGTTCGGAGCGTTCGATAGCGGTCAACATCGTCATCCCGAAGATCCGTGCGTAGAGCCGTCTGTTCGCCCAGAACTCGCCGAGATTCGCTCCCCGGGCGAGTGTACTTTTCACTAAATCCTCGAGTGTTTCGAGCATGATGAAGGTGAATCGATAGGTCAGCAGTGCGACCTGGTCGATCGGTGCGGGAAACACCCGTCCAAGGAGGTAGGCGATATCGTTGTACTTCGTCGTCATCGATGTCGTCAGGGTGAACGTCACGACCGTCAGCGAGCGGCAGGTCAGTTCACTGAATAGCGAAGCGCCTTGCCAGGTGACCGAGAGTTCTCCGACTGGCGTCGCGAGCGCACCCAGGATCGGCGTTCCAGGTTCGAGAAAGGCGAGCGGTCCGGCCACTGAAACGATGAACAACATCGGAAGCGTATACCAGAGCACCAGTCGCCGGTACGGAAGTCCGGCGATACCATATACAATGAGCGTCACGGCGTAAAGACTAGCGAGAACTGCGAGTGAATCGACAATGGTGACAGCAAGAACGAGGACGGCAACGATGCCGAGCTTCGTCCACGGATTCACCCGATGAAGGGGGCTCTCACGATTCTCAGCGTACGCCGTGATAAGTCGTGGGTCGGGGACGTGATTCGAAAGCGTCGCCATCTATTCAGGCTGTTTCCTGCTCACTATCACGGGCAGGCTCGTCGTCACCTCGATACCGGGTTGCGTAGAGGTACAATCCGACACCGATGCCGACGAGCAAGACGACGATCGCTACGTACTCGGTGACGAGTCCGCTTTTAGTGATGGGTCCGGCGATGATGATGCCGCGTCCGAGGTCGAGGAGCGGCCCGCCACCGTTCTGTGCGCCCTGTTGGAGCGCCTGGCCGAACCGTTTGGCGTACGGGAGCGCCCCTCCCGTTGAAGTGAATCCGTAGAGCCCGGCGGCCAGACAGATCGCGACCAGTCCTCCGAGCCCGCCGTACTGTTTCCAGCGCTGCATCAGGCGGTCACCCCTTCCGTCGTTTCGCGCTCATCGCGAGTCACGCCGGGAACGAGGTCCGGACGGATCGAGGCGAGGAACTGGACGATGAACCCGGTCAGCAGGCCTTCGATGACGGCCACACCGAGGTTGAGCCCGACCATACCGGCGACGGCGATAGCGAGATCCGACCGGGGGAGCGCACTGCCGTTGACGCCGGAGACGACGATGATGACGCCCATGAGGAGCGCCCCTACCGAGAGGCCGAGCGTCGCGGCGCTTGCGCTCGCGGGGAAGACGTCCCAATCCATGCGCATCAGCGTGCGGAAGGCGTAGTAGGCGACGATCGCTTCCGTCGCGTTGACGAGCACGTTCGCGCCGAGCAGTCCGATCGCGCCGTGACCCAGTGCTGCGGAGAAGACGTTGACCACGAACGCGATGAGCGCTCCCAGCAACGGCCCGGCGAGAATCCCGACGAGGCCGGTGAGATTCATATGGATACCGCCCCACACTGGAAGATTGAGTTGGAAGACTGCGAAGCTCGCCGCGGCACCGATGCCGGCGAGTGCGATCTGGTTGGTCTTGATCCCGCCTTTGCGAACACGGTACGTGACGAGTCCGAGCAATCCGGCACCGAGGACGGTCCAAAGAACGAGCGCCCACAACGGGAACGAGCCCTCGCCGAGGTGGATGTGTGCCATATCAGTTATCAATCTATTTGGATAGCATAACAACCTTACGTATCACAGCAATTTCAGTTGTTAGAGAGCAATGAATAATACATCGCCTTTAACATCACGCCATAGAAGTCCAGATAACAGGTGAGAGAGCCGTAATCCCATCTACAGAGCGTTCTCGAGCCCTCAATCCAAGCTTCCACGCACATTACTAGAACCGAGAGTTCGAAACTCAGTCAGGTGGGCGTCTTCTGGTTTATCCGCGGCTCCTCGAGACTCGTTCATACCCTCGAAACCGACAACGATCAAACAGAGCCCTTCGTCGACTTTCGTTGGAAATCGTGTGTGACATATAGGCGAACGAAGGAATCATGCATCGGTCTATTCGGTGTGACCGTGGGAAATCCAAACGAACACTCGTTCGAGCATCGAACCAGTGTCTCTATACGGCTCGTGAAATATCTCTCTTTAATGGAGGATGGCAAAGTACGACTTCTCCAATACCTCGGAACAGCGCTCGTCGTTGTTTCGGTCGCCGTTCATCTCTGGTGGGGGTTACCGCGATTTCTCATCTACGCCCGACCACAGACGCTTGCCTTCTATCTTCAGAGTGGTGGAGTTCCTGACCCCCGACCGTTCCTGTTCATGGGGATGGTCGTCGCGATCGTGATCGTAGGTATGGCTGTCTGGCGCGGCTTGGTTGAGGATCGAACGGTCTATGCCGTCCTCCTGATCCTCATGCTCGGTTCGATCGTCGGGTGGATGCTCTGGCATACGATCCTGAATCACGGGGTTGCACTGACCTCGTCGAACGCAGCGGCTACCGAGGGCCATCAAGGGAGCGTCGTCAGCACGCTGTTCACTCATTTCGTTACGGTTCCGCTTGAAGGCGGAACGAAACTCGTCGAACTCGCCGCTGTGTTAGTCTTTGGCGTCCTTCTCCGAGTGACTCCACGGACGACGAAGACTGACCGTTGAGCAGGGTAACCGTACTCTGTTGTGTGATGGGTGTCACGCCGACACCAACTGTTTGGACGAAAGCCAACAGCTAGCGAACGAACTCGATGGTTTTCACCACGGCAAACGCCAGAAGTGCAACCAAACCGATAGCAACGACGAATTGATACAACGGTAGAGAGACAGTGTCGTGGGTTGCATGTCCGGCGTGCAGTAGGAGTGATACTGATACCGGGAATAGGAGTTCTATGGCACTCATCTACGACCTGTACGATCCGAACCGACTTGTTCTCGAGGTCTACAGAACCACTGGTCGCGGAATCCGTTTCTCAGCTATTCTCGAACGCTTCCTGTGAGAGTTCCAGATTGACGGTCGCACCGACGACGTTTCCGTCGGCGACGGCGGACGGAATCGACGGGGCCGATGCATTCGAAGCATCCCCCGCGACGAACAGCCCGTCGATCGATGTGAATCCTACACCGTGCTCTGATTGCCCTACTTCGATGAGTCCGATCTCAGTCACTTTGAGGCCGAGCTGCTCGGCTAACTTGCTATGTTGTTTCATCGGTGGAGGATAAAAGAACGCATGGCGGGCGATCTCGCGACCATCTTCAAGTGAGATGCTTTCGAGACTATCGCTAGATCCGTTGAATGCCCTGATTGGCTCGTTTTCGATCTCGATTCCACGCTCGGTGAAGGCCGACCGTGTCGCTTCGCCGAGGGTTTCCTGCCCATCGGTGAACACGACGAGATCCTCGCTTAGATTGTAAATGAGCTTCGCGTATTCGATCGTGTGTTGGTTGTTGACGAGAACGCCGAGCGGTTGGTCACGAACTTCGTAGCCGTGACAGTAGGGACAGTGGTGGACGCCGTTTCCCCACAGCTCCTCGAAGCCATCGATCTCCGGAAACTCGTCACTGATGCCGGTTGCAAGGACGATTTTCCGACTCGTGATCGTCTCGTCACCATCGAGCATGCTCGTGAACCCACTTCCATCTTTCTCGACGTTGGTGACCCGCACGTCTCGAAACTCCCCGCCGTAGCTAGCCACTTCTTCATGACCGAGACGCCGGAACTCCTCGGGCGAGATCCCGTCTCGTGTGAGATACCCGTGAGCCTCGGCTGCTGGGCCATTGCGCGGTTCGTCGTTGTCGCAGATGAGGACATTTCTCAGCGAACGTCCTAGCTGGAGTGCGGCACTCAACCCCGCCGGTCCGCCACCAATAACGAGAACGTCGTAGTCCGGACTCGAACGAGCTGATTTTCCGATCCCTGTTGCCATATTAGTAATAAAGACGCTAATCTTAATAAGGGTTGTTTTTGGGGGTGTGTCTATAGCAACTTCGTGGGTTAGCCGGCGAAGTACTACGCTGACTACATGGCACCGTCTAATCGAGCGGGGCCGGTTGCTCTCTATGGTGTAGGACACGAGATTAGGTAGTAGAGTTGATGAGATCCGTTTCATCGTTGGCCGGCGATAGCGACCGTTAGCTGCCAGATCTAGAGCGGTGGCCTGAACGAATACCAGTTCACTGAACAACGAAACTCATTCGCTCGGGTTCGCTTGACTAGGCGTTGCCAACTGGAATAACACCGAACCGTGAGGATTTAATAAGCTATGCCAATCTACACACTCCCATCATTAGCAACGCTTTTTATGCTATAACCTCTGAGTTAATATCGCAATGGCACACACCTGTTCGCGATGCGACGAAGAGTTCGGAGCCGCAGCGGCACTTGACCAGCACGTCGCACTTCACCACAACGTCTGTGGCCTGTGTGACGACGAATTCGACGATGTTGGCGGCCTTCAGGAACACACTCACGCAGCACACTGAGTCGGCCTGACAGCACTGATCTTTCTAAGAAAGCGACTCGGTAGCGCCGCCTTCGAATCTAATTCGTCTACGCAAGTGATTGGGCGAAATCCTCGACGGGAAGAACCGAATAGTCTACCGAGAGAGTATCCTGGGTCGCGCGAACCTTCCCGACGAAGGTCGAAATATCCTCAAGGTCACCATCGAGGATGAAGACCTCCATACAGTAGTGGTCGCCAACGTGACTGTGAAAGTTCGATGCGACGAGGTCTTCTTGTTCGTGACGAAGGTGCATCATTCGTTCTTCGACGCTCGTCGTTTCGTAGTCGAATAGCACCGTGACAATGCTCATGAGTTCACGGTCCTCAAGACGAGCATCTTCGAATTCGCCAAGCAGATTCCGTGCAGCCTCCCTAATAACCTCGCTTCGGCCCGTATACCCGTGATCGTCGGCAAATCCATCGATCCGCTCAAGTAAGCTTTCGGGCATCGAGACGCTGACGACAGTCATGTATTAAGACAAGCCGGGCAGACTAATAGTTCTTGTTATCGCTACTCTCGGCTTTCAATAGAACTCGCTAGTGTGCTTCCATTATCAGACTCTCTGACCGGGTTCACCAGGGACATATAGATTAAATCACCCACAAAATATCATTAATGCGATTACAACAGATCCTAGTGAAGCGACGAACTACGAATACCAACGAAGGTTAGATCGAGAGCGATACTAAAGACTCACATATCTATAGACTAGATTAGCAACTTGATGAGAACGAGCTTCAGTATTCCCGACGATCTCGTTGCGGAATTCGACGAAACGTGGCAATCCGAGGGGTTGGAGTCGCGTTCGCGTGGTGTCCGGGAAGCGATGCAGGAGTACGTCGAATCACACGTGCGTCTTGAAGCCGTTGATGGAACGGTCGTCGCGATGATAAACTTCGATTACACCTACGAGCCGGTTATCAGGGCACTCCACGACGTCCAACACGAGTTCCAGGACGTTATCACAACGACGAATCACATCCATGAAGGGGAGTGGTGTCTTGAGACGTTGTTCTGTCGCGGCGCAGCGAACCAGATACGTGAACTGGTGTATGCCCTCCGGGATTTCGACGACGTGAATCGAGTGAACATCACGCTGACGCACACAGTATAACCTCTATCACCCGACGAGAGGGTGTTCGCTTTCAGCCGTGATTGGCGGTATTTTGTCCGGAGAGACGAGGAGATGATCGACTGAATCGATGTCGGAAACCGCACGCACCTTCCGTATGAACGTCGATATATCTTCCATGGAGCCGTCAAGGACGAACAGTTCCATACAGTAGGGTCCGTTTGTGTGACAGTGATCGTTCGAGACAACGAGGTTGTTGTGTTCGTGGCGGAGCTGCATCAATTGTTGTTCAACATGCGATAGTCCATAATCAAACAAAGCGATCACGACACTCGCTAACTCCTCGTTTTCCTCTTGTTCGTTCTCGAATTCACTGAGCAGGTTCCGCGCACTTTGCCGAACGACTTCGCTCCGGCCGGAGTAGCCGTGGTCATCCGCGAATTCATCAAGCCTAGTCACGAGTTCTTCTGGCATCGAGATACTGACGATTGACATATGGTCTCCTCTCAGCGATGGGTTGTATATCTTGTTATGACTAGATGAGAGTTTGCGTAATAATTAGCATTAAGTGGTCTAAGGTTCATAATCAAGGCGACAACAGATGAGTCAACGTCCAATTCCAGTCACGATACTGAGCGGAAGTCTCGGGGCGGGCAAGACGACCACCCTGAATCACGCCCTGAACACGGATCACGGACTCGACATCGCGGTCGTCGTTAACGATATGGGCGAGGTGAATATCGACGCCGACCTCGTCGAGCAAGAATCCGAACTCTCCGAGGAGAACGAGGAGGTCATCGAACTCTCGAACGGCTGTATCTGCTGTAGGCTTCGCGGGGACATGCTCGACCAGCTCGGCGACATAGCCGAGCGCCGCGACTTCGACTACCTTCTCGTGGAACCCTCGGGTATCAGCGAGCCGATCCCGGTCGCCCAGACGTTCGCCCGCGGCTTCGAGGACGCGGAGTTCGATCCGACTGGCGTGTACGAGCTCGACACGATGGTCAGCGTGGTCGACGCCCACAGCTTCTGGACGGGCTTCGACTCCGGCCAGGCGCTCACCGACGATACCGTCGAACCCAACGACGAGCGCGTCCCCGAGGAGGCACTCATGGACCAGATCGAGTTCTGTGACGTCCTTCTCTTGAACAAGTGTGACCTCGTTCCCGATGAGGAACTCGACGAGATGGAGGCGGTGCTACGGGCGCTCCAGCCCCGGGCGAAGATCATTCGCACGGAACACGGCGCGGTCGACCCGACGGAGATCCTGAACACGGGTCGGTTCGACTTCAGACACGCCAGCCAGTCCGCCGGCTGGAAGCGCGAGCTCCAGGGCGGCCACGAACACGGGGACGCTGCGGATGAACACGGCGTCACCTCGTTCGTCTTCGACGCCAATCGACCGTTCCACCCCGAGCGGATCGCCGACTTCCTCGCGACCCTCCCTGATGGCGTGATCCGCGCGAAGGGCTTCTTCTGGTCGGCGGGTCGCGAGGACGTCGCGATGGGGATGGACAAATCCGGGCAGTCGGTTCGAGCGGGCCCCAGCGGGACGTGGCTCGCCAGGCTTCCCGAGGCCGAACAGGAGCGCTACTTCGCGGCCCGACCCGGGATAAAGGAGAACTGGGACGACAAGTGGGGCGACCGTGGTGTCGAACTGGTTTTCATCGGCCGCGAATTCGACCAGAGTTCGCTCGTCGAACGGATGAACGACTGTCTGCTCTCGGAGACAGAGATGGACGAGGACTGGAGCAGGTACTCGGACCCGTTCGGTCCCGACGAGCAGCGTGAGCTGGCGCTGGCCGACGACTGATGAGCGGCGACGACCAGCCCCCGGTCACGCTCCTGAGCGGCGGCCTCGGGGCAGGAAAGACGACGCTGCTCAACCACCTCCTCACCGCTGGCGGCGAGCGGTACGACATCGCGGTGCTCGTCAACGACGTCGGCGAGGTGAACGTCGACGCCGACCTCATCGAGAGCGGTTCGGACCTCTCGATGGACGACGGCGGCGTCACGGAGCTCTCGAATGGCTGTATCTGCTGTGGGCTCCAAGACGAACTGGATGAGGAGCTCCTGCGGCTCGCGTTCGACGAGGCGTTCGATTTCCTCGTTATAGAGGCCTCGGGGATCAGCGACCCGGTTCCGATCGCGGGCCGGTTCGTCTCCCCCGCACGAGCTTCCGCGCTCTACGACCTCGATACCACCGTCACCGTGGTCGACGCCGAGCAGTTCCACCGCGCGTTCGTCGAGGACGAGCCCCTGACGCCGGCCGAGGACGGCGCGCGGCCGCTCTCGGACCTGCTCGCAGAACAGGTGGAGTTCTGTGACGTCCTCGTGCTCAACAAGTGCGACCTCGTCTCCGAGGCCGAGTGCGAAGCGGTCGAACGCGTCATCCACACGCTCCACCCGGACGTGGAGATCGTTCGAGCGACCAACAGCGCTGTCGACCCGGACCGGATCCTCGGAACTGGACAGTTCGACGAGGAGGCGGCGAGCAACGCCGCACGCTGGAAACAGATCATCACTGACGACGGTCACGGCGATCACGGACACGACGACCATGCTCACGAGCACGAAGACGACGAGAACCACGGGCACGACCACGGTCACGACGACGACCATCACGACCACCTCCATCCGCCCGAGGAGTTCGGCGTCGAGTCGTTCGTCTACGAGCGCCACCGGCCGTTCCATCCCGAGCGGTTCCACGGTTGGCTTCGCTCGTTCCCCGATTCCGTCGTCCGCGCGAAGGGCCATCTCTGGGTCGCGGGTCGCGAGCGCTACGCGCTCAACCTGAGTCAGGCGGGCGTCGAGACCCACGTCGACGTCAACGGTCGTTGGGCGGCCACGCTGCCCTCGTTCCGACAAGAGTCCTACCGCGAGTCGCGGTCGGACCTCCACTGGGACGAGGAGTGGGGTGACCGAGAGACGAAACTCGTCTTCATCGGCGCGGGGATGGACGAAGCCGGCATCGCCGAGACGCTCGACGACTGCCTGCTCTCGGACGCGGAGCTGGCGGCGGACGACGAGTGGGAGCGGTTCGAGAACCCATTCCCAGGGACGATGGAGCAGTCCCAGCCCCCGATGGAACAGCGGCTCGTCGTCGGAGGGCGAGAGTGAGCCGGACTCACCCCGAGCTCCCGGCGATCGAGGACCGACGGACAGCCGATGCCGACGGTCACGACCGTATCGACCCGCTTGGTGTGGCCATCGTGACGGTCTCGTCGTCCCGCGGGGCCGACGACGAACCCGATCCCGAGGATCCCAGCGGCGACGCCATCGCCGAGATCCTCGCCGATGCGGACCACGTCGTCACTGCTCGCCAACTGATCCCGGACGATTACGTCCGGATCAAGACGACCGTGAGCGAGTTGCTGGACTGCTCGGATGCCGATATCGTCATCACCACGGGCGGGACGGGCGTGACCGTCGACGACGTCACCCCGGACGCGGTCGGGGAGCTCTTCGACCGCGAACTCCCGGGGTTCGGCGAGGCGTTCCGGTGGCTCTCCTGGGAGGAGGTGCGGACGCGAGTCGTCTCGACCCGCGCGACCGCGGGCATCGCCCGTGACGTGCCGGTGTTCGTGCTCCCCGGAAGCGAGAACGCCGTTCGGCTCGCGACCAGCGAGATCATCGCCGCGGAGGCACCACATCTCGCCGGGCTCGCGACACGACACACGAGCGGGAGCGACGATGGCTGACGTGGTAGAGCCCCTCTCGTCCCCGCCGCGGAGGTGTGCCGCGTGACCCTCTACGGGAGCGGACTCGGCCCCGGTGCGGCCGACCTGCTCACGGTTCGGGGCAAACGAGTGCTCGAATCGGTCGCCGTCGTCTACTCCCCGGGCCGACTCTCCCGCCGGGTCGCCGCCGAGTACGTTCCCGACTCGACGCTGAGCGACCTCGAATTTCCGATGACGACCGACCCCGAGAAACTCCGAACCGCGTGGAGCGCGGCGGCCGACGAGGTCGCCCCGCGTGCGCGAGAGAACGACGCCGCGTTCCTCACGCTCGGCGACCCCTGCATCTACTCGACGTTCGGCCACCTCCGGCGAACGCTCGGCTCGGCAATCTCGTACTCTGTCTCGCTGCGCGATGATTTCGGCATCCTCGATGTGAGGGCACGCCCGATGCTCGACAAAACCATGCGCTCGGCCTCGGCGACCCGATCGCCGACTCCACGTTCGGCCACCGTTTGATGAGAGGCGTCTCGAAAATCACGAGCAGAGATCGCTCCTCCGTACGCGTTATCCAGGTCATCTATCGAACGGCACGCTCCAGCGTATCGGCATCGTCTGGGTGATCACGATCCGGTCACGAGTGGTTCATCGACGTGAGGTGTTCACTCCCTACTTCTCTCACGCATGCTTATTAACTAGAATGCCTAAAATCACAACTGTTATTATATCGTGGGAGTAGATTGGTAACTAGGATGATGAAAGACTACACACGGCGGCGGGTTCTGATCGGTGCTGGAGTGGCGGGTGTCGGTGGCGTCGCTGGCTGTCTCGGCGGGAGCGGAACTGACAACGGTAACGAATCCGGCAGCGGTGGCAATGGAACGAACAACAGTTCCGGCACGTCGAACGCGTCCGACGAGCAGAAGACGGCACAAGCGTCGTTCTTCGTCTTCGGCGACTTCGCCTCACAGGTCGCCGGCGACGCCGCGACGGCGAACACGCTCGTTCCGGTCGGCCAGCACGGTCACGGCTGGGAGCCCGGACCACAGATACAGGGGACGGTGCTCGATTCCGACCTGTTCGTCCACGGGATGAAGGGGTTCCAGCCGTGGGCGGACGACCTCGTGTCGAGTCTTCAGGAGGACAATGCAGATGTAACGGTCGTTACGGCGGGTTCAAATGTCGATCTGCTCGAAGCCGGCGAGGATCATCACCACCACGAGGAGGAAGAAGAAGGGCATCACCACGAGAACGAAAGCGCTGGCAACGAGTCCGACCACCACGAACACCACGAGAACGAGAGTGAGGACAAACATCACGGGAACGAAAGCGAAGGCGAGCAGCACGACCACAAGGGCGAGGACGGACAACACGGAAACGAAAGTGAGCACGAGCAGCACGAAAACGAGAGCGAAGGCGAGCATCACAACCACGAGCACAACCTCCCGGGCGGGATGGACCCGCACTTCTGGCTTGACCCACTCCGTGCGAAGACGGCTGTCGGCACTATCGAGCAGGGTTTCACGGAGATCAGTGGTGGAAACGAGGACGCGTTCTCGAACAACGCCGACGAGTATCGGTCACGTCTCGACGACCTCCACGGCAGCTTCCAGTCCAAGCTGNGTGGTGGAAACGAGGACGCGTTCTCGAACAACGCCGACGAGTATCGGTCACGTCTCGACGACCTCCACGGCAGCTTCCAGTCCAAGCTGGAGAGCGCATCGAAGGAAGTCGTCTTCGTCGCGGGCCACAACGCCTACCAGTACCTCGCCGAGCGGTACGGCTTCGAGGCGGAGACGCTGACCGAGCTCTCCCCGGACGACCAGCCGACGCCGCGGGACATCGAACGCGCCCAGGAGATCGTCGGCGAACACGACCTCGAATACGTCCTCGCNGAGCTCTCCCCGGACGACCAGCCGACGCCGCGGGACATCGAACGCGCCCAGGAGATCGTCGGCGAACACGACCTCGAATACGTCCTCGCCGACCCCCTCGAATCCCAGAAGGCGGCGAATCAACTCGTCGCCGAAACCGACGCGAAGGAGGTGCTCCCGCTCACGCCGATTCCGGGGCAGACCCAACAGTGGGCCAATAAGGGATGGGGATACGTCGATATCATGGAGCAGGTCAACCTGCCGACGCTGGTGAAAGCGCTCGATGCGCAATGACGGGGCTGGCCCGGACGACACCAGGCGACGATCGATCCGACCCGTCCTCGACTCCCGACACTCGGTCGGAACTGAGTGCCGTCGTCGAGACTGCCGAAAACGGACGACGGAGCTGCACGATCCACCCAACCGACGCGACCGGAGTCGACCTCATGTCGCAGTGGATCACGGCGGACGACGATTCGTTCGTCGAAATCGGGGCAGTCGAGTGAGTCCGTCCGATCCCTCCTCCCGAGGTGATGATGACGGACCCGTCGCTAGCATCGAGGACGTTACGTTCGCGTACGCCGAGCGGCCCGTTCTCGAAGGGGTAACGCTCGATATCGAGGCCGGGACGTTTCTCGGCCTCGTGGGCCCGAACGGTTCGGGAAAGACGACGCTTCTCGAACTCGTCCTCGGGCTCCGCCGTCCCGATCGAGGCTCGGTGCGGCTGTTCGGTGAGCCCGCCCACACGTTCGACGACGGCGAGCGCATCGGCTACGTCCCCCAGCAGTCGGCGGCGACCGAGCGGATGCCGGTGACGGTTCGGGAGGCGGTCACGATGGGNGACGACGGCGAGCGCATCGGCTACGTCCCCCAGCAGTCGGCGGCGACCGAGCGGATGCCGGTGACGGTTCGGGAGGCGGTCACGATGGGGCGCTATCCACACCGGGCCGTGGGACGGTTCTCCGCAACCGACCGGGAGGCTATCGACAGCGCGCTCGACCGGGCCGGGATAGCCGACCTGAGCGACCGGCGCGTCGGGAAACTCTCCGGCGGCCAGCGCCAGCGCGTGTTTCTCGCTCGGGCGCTGGCCGCCGAGGCCGACCTCCTCGCGCTCGACGAGCCGACTATCGGCGTCGATGCCGAATCGCGCGAGCGGTTCTACGGACTGCTGGGCGATCTGAACGCCAGCGGGCTGACGATCGTCCTCATCGAACACGACATCGGGGTCGTTACCGAGCACGCGACCCAGGTCGCCTGTTTGAACCGCCACCTCTACTTCGACGGGAAGCCGGAGGAGTTCGTNCACGACATCGGGGTCGTTACCGAGCACGCGACCCAGGTCGCCTGTTTGAACCGCCACCTCTACTTCGACGGGAAGCCGGAGGAGTTCGTTACGACCGACGCCCTCGCGGAGGCCTACGGGACCGATCAGCACGTGCTCCAGCACGGCCACTGACCATGTTCGATCCCGCTCAACACTTCGTACTCGCGGTCGTCGGCACGCTCGTCGCCGGTATTCACGCACCAGGGGTAGCTATCGAGCCGCCAGTAGGATTTCTCTCGGGTGCGACGAACGCATTGGATTGGTTTCTCACGGCGGTCTACGGGGCGGCGATGAACTGGCTGAGCGATCTTCTCGGCGTGCGGATGCTCGGCTATCCGTACATGCAGCGGGCGTACCTCGCGGCGGTCTGTATCGCCATCATCGGCCCGCTCGTCGGGACCTTCCTCGTTCATCGAGAGATGTCGATGATCGGCGATACGCTCGCACACACCGCCTTCGCGGGCGTGGCGGTCGGTCTGTTCCTGAACACGACCCTCTCGTTGGA